>DASUXS010000230.1:0-3476 GCA_036377855.1 Moraxellaceae bacterium | reverse complement strand
ACGATTGAGCAGCAGGCCCTGCGCCAGGAAGCCGGCATGGCCGAGGCGCGCCGCCGCGTCGCGGAAGCCGGTCGCCGGCCCGACCTGGACGTGAATGTCGGTATACGCCGCCTGGAGGCCGTGGGTGACCAGGGCCTGGTCATGGCGATAGCCATGCCGCTGGGCGGCGGAAAACGCGCGGACTATGCCGTCTCCGAAGCCAATGCACGGCTGGCGGCCGTGGAGGCGCGGCGCCGCGCCGAGCAGTTTGAAAGGCAGCAGCTGCTTTTCGAGAAATACCAGGAGCTCATGCATGCGCGCACGGAGATCGAATCCCTGCGTGACCGCGTGCTGCCCAAGGCCGAGCAGGCCCTGGCCTTCACGCGCCGCGGCTTCGAGGCCGGGCGCTTTGCCTTCCTGGCGCTGTCCCAGGCGCAGCAGACCCTTTTTGAAATGCGCCAGCGCCTGGTTGAGGCCTATGCGCGCTACCACAGCTTGCTGGTCGAGGTGGATCGCCTCACCGCCACCGTACAGGATGCCACGCCATGAATTTCCGTTTGCCTGCTCTTCTCCTGACGCTTCTCTCGTCTTTGTTGCTGGCGGCCTGCGGTGGCGAGTCCGCCCATGAAGGCCATGCCGAAGCGGGCGATGCTGCCCACGCTGAAACTGACTACGAGCGCGGCCCGCATCGCGGCCGCCTGCTGCGCGATGGCGATTTCGCGCTGGAAGTCACCATCTTTGAAACCAATACGCCGCCGCAGTTCCGGCTCTATGCCTACCAGGATGGCAAGCCGCTGCCTGCGGACAGCGTGATGCCCAGCATCACGCTGAAACGCCTGGATGGCGAGGCGAATGCCTTCAGCTTCAAACCGGAAAAGGACTACCTGGTGGGCAGCGGAACCGTCACGGAGCCGCACTCCTTCGATGTCGAGGTCAGCGCCGAGCATGCGGGTAAAAAGCATGCCTGGAAGTTTGCCTCTTATGAGGGCCGCACAACGATTGCCGCGGAAGCCGCGAAGCAGGCAGGGGTTGTGGTTGCGGCTGCCGGACCGGCGACGATACGCGACACCGTGCAGGTCATGGGCAATGTGGTGGTGGATGCCAGCCGCTTTGCCGGCGTCAAGGCGCGCTTTCCCGGCATCGTGCGTGCGGTGCATGTGCAGCAGGGACAGCGCGTGAAACGCGGACAGGCCCTGGTGACGGTGGAAGGCAATGACAGCATGCGCAATTACGCGGTCACCGCACCCTTTGACGGCGTGGTGCTGAGCCGTCTCACCAATGTCGGCGATGTAGCCGATGCCAACACGCTGGTGGAAGTGGCCAACCTGTCCGATGTCTGGGTGGAGTTGCGCGCCATAGGTCCCGATGCGGAAAAACTGGCGGCCGGCCAGGCCGTGAAGATCAGCTCGGCCACCGGTGAAAACAGCGTGCAGGGCGTCATCAAGACCCTGCTGCCGCTGGCCTCTGGCCAAAGCATCGTCGCCCGCGCCAGCATTCCCAATCCTGATGGCCGCTGGCGGCCGGGCATGGCGGTGTCGGCCGAAGTCACGGTGGCGGCGCGCAACGTGCCGCTGGCAGTGAAGGAGTCCGGCCTGCAGCGCTTCCGCGATTTCACGGTGGTGTTTGCGCAGGTCGGCGAGACCTACGAAGTGCGCATGCTGGAGCTGGGCGAGCGTGATGGTGAGTACGCCGAAGTGCTGGGTGGACTGAAACCCGGGACGCCTTATGTCAGCGAGCAGAGCTTCCTGGTCAAGGCCGATATCGAAAAGTCCGGCGCCAGCCACGACCACTGAGGACGACCCATCATGTTGGAGAGAATCATACGGGCCGCGATCGCGCATCGCTGGCTGGTGCTGATGGTCGTGCTGGCTGTCAGTGCCCTGGGGGTCTGGAATTACGGACGCCTGCCCATAGATGCCGTGCCGGACATCACCAATGTCCAGGTGCAGATCAATACCGAAGCCCCGGGCTATTCGCCGCTGGAGGCCGAGCAACGCATCACCTTCCCGGTGGAGACGGCACTGGCCGGCATGGCGCGCCTGCAATACACGCGCTCGCTGTCGCGCTACGGCCTGTCGCAGGTGACGGTGGTGTTTGAAGACGGCACCGATATTTATTTCGCGCGGCAACAGGTCAGCGAAAGACTGCAGCAGGCTGCCGCACAGCTGCCTGCCGGCGCCAGGCCTACATTGGGACCGGTGACGACAGGGCTGGGTGAAATCTTCATGTACACCGTCGAAGCCGAGCCCGGTGCCCGCAAACCCGATGGCAGTGAATGGACATTGGCTGACCTGCGCACCTTGCAGGACTGGGTGATACGGCCACAGCTGCGCAACCTCAAAGGCGTTACCGAGGTCAACACCATAGGCGGCAATGTGCGGCAGATCCATATCCTGCCGGACCCCGCTCGGCTGATCGCCTACGAGCTCAGCATCAACGACCTGCTGGCGGCGGTGCAGCGCAACAATGCCAGTGCCGGCGCGGGCTATATCGAACGCAACGGCGAGCAGAACCTGATACGCATTCCGGGTCAGCTTGAAGACGAAGCCGGCCTGCGCGACATCGTGGTTGGCCTGCGTGACGGCGTACCGCTGCGCATACGCGATGTCGCCGAGGTGCGTGAGGGGACGGAGCTGCGTACCGGGGCGGCCACCAAGGACGGGCATGAGGTCGTGCTGGGCACGGTCTTCATGCTCATAGGTGAAAACAGCCGTGAGGTCGCGCAACGCGCCGGTGCCAGGCTCAAGGCCATAGAGGCGGGCCTGCCCGAAGGCGTGACGGCGCGTTCTGTCTACGACCGTACGACGCTGGTGGATCGCAGCATCGCCACGGTGCAGAAAAACCTCATGGAAGGCGCGCTGCTGGTCATCGCCGTGCTCTTCCTGCTGCTGGGCAATATACGGGCTGCGCTCATCACGGCGGCCGTCATTCCCGTGGCCATGCTCATGACCATCACCGGCATGGTGCAGAACCGCGTTTCGGCCAACCTCATGAGCCTGGGCGCGCTGGATTTCGGCCTGATTGTCGATGGCGCCGTCATCATCGTGGAAAACTGCCTGCGCCGTTTCAGCGAGCGCCAGCACCAGCTGGGCCGCATGCTGACACGTGACGAACGCTTCGATATGGCGGCGACGGCCAGTGCCGAAGTCATCAAGCCCAGCCTGTTCGGTCTTTTCATCATTGCCGCGGTCTACCTGCCCATCTTCGCGCTGAGCGGCGTGGAAGGAAAAACCTTCCATCCCATGGCCATCACGGTGGTGATGGCGCTGACGGCCGCCATGCTGCTGTCGCTGACCTTTGTGCCAGCGGCCGTGGCGCAGTTCGTCACGGGCAAGGTGGAAGAAAAGGAAACGCGCGTCATGCGCAAGCTGACACAGTTCTATGCACCCTTGCTGGAAAAAGCGCTGTCGCGGCAGGTGGCCGTGGTGTCGGCAGCGGCGGGGCTGGTGCTGTTGTGCGCACTGCTGGCGACGCGGCTGGGCACGGAATTCATTCCC
>DASUXS010000229.1:0-3502 GCA_036377855.1 Moraxellaceae bacterium | reverse complement strand
TCCACCAGGAAAATATTGGCGAACGCATGAGAACAAACGCCGGCTGCTGCCGGCGTTTGTTCTCATGAAGAGCCGCTATCAGCCCCTCAACCCGGCAAATTCTGCCTCGCCTGCGCCGACGACAGCGCATCCTCCACACGATTGCGCCCACCGGCCTTGGCGGCATAGAGCGCATCATCGAGACGGCTGAAAAACAGTGCGCCATCTTCGCCATTGTCGTATTCCGCCACCGCCAGGCTCAGGCTGACACCCGCGGCGCTGGAGAAGGCATGTCCGCTCACCGCCTTGCGCAGGGCCTCCGCCAGTTCATGCGCCTTGTCGGCGTGGCAGTCATTCAGCAGCACCATGAATTCCTCGCCGCCCCAGCGTGCCACCACATCGCTGCTGCGCAGGCGCTTCTGCACCAGTTCCGCCAGTTCGCGCAGCACGGCATCGCCGACCAGATGGCCTTCGCTGTCGTTGATGGCCTTGAAATGGTCGATGTCGAAGAGGATGGCGGACAAAGGCTTGCGCGAGCGCAGCGATTCGCGGATGAAGCTTTTGAACACGATCTCGAAGGCCTGGCGGTTCAGGCAGCCGGTCAGCGCATCATGCGTGGCCATGCGCTCCAGCTTCTGCTGGTAACGGCGCACCGCCAGCCAGGCCACCATCAGCACCAGCAGGGTCACGCCCAGGGCGGCGGCCAGGTTGATCAGCAGCACGCGCTGCACCGGCTGCAGCTCTTCGGCTTCGCCCTGTTCCACGACGAGATGCCAGCCCAGCTCGGGAATGAAGCGGGCATTCACCAGCACGCGGCCGTTTTCGCTGTCATAGGCCAGCTGCGAAGGCGTGACATTGCGTTGCAGGATGTCGCGGGCAATCACATTGATGCCGGGGATGTCGTGCAGGAAACGGCGACCGACGCGCATGGCCTTGCCGGACAGCATGATCTTGCCCTGGCTGTTGGTGAAATAGATGCGGCGGTGGAAACGCTGCTCATAGCGGTCTATGCGCTCGCTCATGGTGTCCAGCGTGAGGCCGACACCGGTGGTGCCTATGAAATTGCCGTCGTAGTCCAGCACGCGGTAATTGATGAAGATGGTGACGGCATCGTGGTTGGCCATGTCGATGTCGACATTGGTTTCATAGGGCGCCTGCATGGCGCGCACACGGAAATACCAGGCGTCGCGCGGTTCCTCTTCCTTGACGGTCTTGAGCAGGCCGTCGGCGTAGTAATAGCGTCGCGTCTTTTCCGAGATCAGGAAGCTGGTGATGGTGCCGTATTTCTGCTTCACCTCGTTCAGGTAGCGCACGATATTGTCCTGGCCGGGTTCGCCGCGTATCAGCCAGTCGCGCACAAAGGTGTCATGCGCCATCAGCGAGGAGATGAAGATGGGGCGCAGGATGTCTTTCTGGATTTCGGAATAGATATTGTCGCTGGTCAGCGGCAGCGCGTTGTCGGCGATGCTGTGGCGTATGTAGTCGCGCGAGCTGAAGTAGCTGGCCAGGCTGGTGCCGACAAAGCCGGCCAGCAGGATGAGGAAGAGCCAGCCCAGCAGCCGGTATTTCTCGGGAAAGATGCGCAAAATGT
Organism: Moraxellaceae bacterium; assembly: GCA_036377855.1. GTDB lineage: Bacteria > Pseudomonadota > Gammaproteobacteria > Pseudomonadales > Moraxellaceae > UBA2031. The sequence continues at coordinate 1,932 of DASUXS010000229.1, read as the reverse complement.
ATCGTCCTTGCCGCAGCATGGGCCAGCGCCCGGGGCGGTGGTGGAAAAACAGGCGCCGATGATGACAAGCCGGGCCGCCCCAGGCAACGACTGTCATGACGAAGGGGGGGAGTCCCCCCGGCCCCGCTACAGCTATAGCACCGCCCTGTTTTTACGTATTTCCCCGCATTGCCCGGCGTCAAACGGACTGCAACTCTTTTGCCGCCTGTCACTATCGGCAGGGACCAAGAGAACAAGGAGTTCGCCATGGCTATGCAAGCGTGGGTGTTCGTGCGTTACAGCGGGGCCGCCGGCCTGGGGCATGTGGGCTGGGCCTTCCAGCGGGACGGGGGCAGCGCCATCTGCGGCGCCACCGAGAACCCCTCCGGCGGTGGTTTCGGGGTGCCGGCCAAGGACAAGGGCGCCTGGCATGTCTGCATTCCCGCGCAGGACGTGCTGCGCGAATTCACCCGCAGCCATTTCAACTGTGGCGGCTATGACGCGGCCAAGGTCATCAGCGTGTCCGATGCCGATCCGGGTAAGGCCTGGAATGTGATGAACTGGTGCGAGCAGCAGGACTACTGGGTGAGCGGCGTGCCGCGCGGCCGCAACTGCATGGATGACGCCTTCGATGTGCTCACGGCCTTTGGTCTGTCCAAGCTGCCCTGGCCCACCCTCAATCCCTTGCCCAATGGCTGGTTCAATGTGATGCCGGGCCAGCTGGTGTCGCTCAAGGGCATGCGCCTGGTGGCGGAAGCCGAAATCGAAACCCTGGAGCTGCCGCCGGCCACGCCGCTGCAGCCGACCTGGCGTATGCCGGGTACGCCGGAGTACGAGGAATTCGTGAAAGGCGTGGAGGCCACGCAGGCGGAAGAGGAGCGCGCCGCACGGGGCGCTGCGGAGCCGGCCTGATTTTTTCCGCATGAAAAAAGGCGCCTTGAAGGCGCCTTTTTTACGACCGCTTTTTCTCAGAGATAGAGATAAAGGCCGGCGGCCACATGGTTGCCGGAAATGGTCTTGGGCTGCACGGGGCTGCCATTCAGGGACTTGGCTTCGTAGTCGATGCTCACATAGCGCAGCGAGAAACCGACGCGGCTGTCCTTGAAGGGGAACTTGAGGCTGACCGGCAGGTAGTCGTATTCCAGCGAGAGGCCGGTGGCGTCTTCGAATTCCACGCGCACATCGGGCTGGCCATCGATCTTGCCGAGGAATTCCGGAGCGTTGTGCTGGACCGCGCCCACGCCGAAGCGGTGGTTGCCCTGGCGGTAGAAAAGCTGGGCTTCCAGGGTGTTGCGGTCGAAGGTGGCTTCGCCGTTGTCGGCCGTGCTTTCGTTGAACTGGTAGCCGGCGGTGAACTGCACGGTGACCGGGATGTTGGGGATGTCCAGGCCCAGGCCGCCGGCGAAATAGATCAGGCCACCGGCCTTGAGGTCTTCTTCATCGCCGTTGCTGTATTTGATGGTGGCGACGGTGTCGCCGCCATAGCTGAGGCCGCCGGTGGCGACCAGGTGCAGCAGGCGGGCGGAGTCTTCCAGGCGCGGGGTGATTCTGGCTTCTTCGGCCTGGGCTTCGGCGGCGGTGGGGGTGGCGGTGTTGTCAGTGCTGGCCGGAGTCGTGGCGTCGGCCCAGGCGGCCGGGGCGAGTGTCAGGGCCAGGGCGCTGGCGAGTATTCCCTGTTTGAAAACGTGCATGAGAAATCCTCTAAGGTCTTTAAGGAAAAAGGGCCCGGGTTCTGGGAGCCGGTGCCGGGGCGGACTTTGGGGGATTTGGGACGGGAGTGGCAAGGGTGGTTTTTACGGAGTTGCTTGTCGGTTTGGGAGGGCTGGCGGAGGACTTGGTTGGGAATGCTTTTGCGCAAACTCGTAGATGCGGATTCGCATGAGGAATTAAATCGCTTGTTTCAGTGGCTTGGGGAGGGAAGCGCCGTTCGCCCTGAGCTTGTCGAAGGGCGGT
>DASUXS010000228.1:0-3941 GCA_036377855.1 Moraxellaceae bacterium | reverse complement strand
TTCCGTCTGGACTCGGTGAGCAACACCAAGCAGGAGCTGCTGATCTTCGTGACGCCGCGTCTGGCCAGCGATGCTCTCGCGAGCAGCAAGTAAGTAATCTCTACGGGTTTGCCGCGTTGTGAAGAAGTCTCGTGGCAATGTCTATCTGGTCGGGCCGATGGGGGCGGGTAAAACCACCATCGGCCGCCAGCTTTCCGAGCTCCTGAAGCTGGAGTTCGTCGACTCCGACCATGAAATCGAAGTGCGCACCGGCGCCAACATTCCCTGGATCTTCGATGTTGAAGGGGAAGAGGGCTTCCGTGCGCGCGAAGAGGCCGTGATCGAAGACCTGACCCGGCGCCAGCACATCGTGCTGGCCACCGGTGGCGGTGTCGTCATGCGCGCAGCCAATCGCCGCCACCTGCATGAACGCGGTGTGGTGATATACCTGCTGACGCCGGTCTCGGTGCAACTGGAGCGCACCTCGCGCGACCGCAACCGCCCGCTCTTGCGCACCCCCGACCCGCGCGCCCGCCTGACCGAGCTCATGGAGCTGCGTGATCCGCTCTACCGCGAGACCGCGCACATCATCATGCCCACCGAGGGCGGTTCGGCCCGGGAAGTGGCCCTGCGCATACGCCATGCGCTGGAGGAGCGAGGCGAGCTAGAATAGCGGCCTTCCTCCCATTCCCGCGGCGTCACGGCTACATGCACACTCTCGAAGTCTCCCTGGGCAAGCGCTCCTATCCCATCCATATCGGCCCCGGCCTGCTGGCGCAGCCCGAGCTGCTCACGCCTGCCCTGCGCAGCCGGCAGGTGCTCATCGTCAGCAATGCCACGGTGGCACCGCTCTACCTAGAAAAGCTGCAGGCCCTGCTGGCAGGCCGGACAGTGGCGCATTGCGTGCTGCCGGATGGCGAGCAGTACAAGGACCTGCAGCACCTGGATGCCATTTTCACGGCGCTGCTGGAAAACCGTTTCAACCGCGACTGCACCCTGATCGCCCTGGGCGGCGGTGTCGTGGGCGACATGACCGGCTTTGCCGCCGCCAGCTACCAGCGCGGTGTCGATTTCATCCAGGTCCCCACCACCCTGCTGTCGCAGGTGGATTCCTCCGTGGGCGGCAAGACCGGCGTCAACCATGCGCTGGGCAAGAACATGATAGGGGCCTTCAAGCAGCCCCAGGCCGTCATCATCGATACCGATGTGCTGAACACCCTGCCCGAGCGCGAGCTCAAGGCCGGCCTGGCCGAGGTCATCAAATACGGCCTCATCCGCGACATTCCTTTCCTGGAGTGGCTGGAGGCCAATATGGACCGCCTGCTGGCGCGCGAGCCGGCAGCCCTGGCCGAGGCCATACAGCGCTCCTGCCAGAACAAGGCGGAGGTGGTGGCGGCGGATGAGCTGGAGCAGACCGACCAGCGCGCCCTGCTCAATCTCGGCCACACCTTCGGCCATGCCATAGAAACCGGCATGGGCTACGGCGAATGGCTGCATGGCGAGGCGGTGGCCACCGGCATGCTGATGGCGGCTGACCTGTCGCTGCGCCTGGGCTGGATCAGTGCCGGCGATGTGGCCCGCGTGCGCCGCGTGCTGGAGCTGGCCGGCCTGCCGGTGCTGCCGCCGTCCAACCTGAGCGTGGAAGAGTTCCTGGAGCATATGGCCGTGGACAAGAAGGTGAAGGACGGCCAGCTGCGCCTGGTGCTGCTGCGCCGCCTGGGTGAGGCTGTCGTCAGCCAGGCGCCGGATGCCCTGCTGCGCGAGACCCTGGCCGCCGGGGCCCGCCTGGGAGCGCCGGCATGAATTTCCGTCAGTCTCCCCTGATGCTGGGCGCGGCGCTGGCCAGCTTTTTCCTGCTGCTCGTATTCGTGGTGCTGCTGGCGGTGCGCGAGCGCTCACCGGCAGCGGTGGTGCCCATGGAGCAGGCGGCTGCGGCGGTTGATCCCAGGATCAGCTTTCCCAAGGGCTTTGGCACGCTGGCGGAGCTGGTGCCGTTTTCCGGCGGCATCGCGCCCATGGCGGCCGCGGTGGTGGCGGTGGAGCATGCCGCTGAATTCCGCGACGAGGCCTGGGTGCGCGGCCAGAATCCTGAGGTCTTCACCATCCAGGTGATGGCGGCCAAGGACGAGGAGGTGGTCAAACGCTTCCTCGCCAGCCAGTCCGATCGTTCCCGTTACAGCTATTTCCTGCACACGCAGGACGGTGCCAACTGGTATGTGGTGACCACGGGCAGCTTCGCCACCATAGAGCTGGCGCGCGGCATCGCCGACAGCCAGGACTTCGGCACCGATACCAAGCCCTTCCCCAAACGCATGAGTGTCTACCAGCAGTCGCTGGCCCCGGCCGCCTCCGCGCAGCCGGCGGCTCCGGCCCCTGCAGCCCCGGTTTCCCAGCCCTAGCACGATTCCTGCAATGCCCCTGTTGCAGCGGTTTTGAGGGCCTGTCCAGCGCGTCATGCCCTCTAATTGAGCGTCCGCACGTTTGCCTATAGAATGTGCGTCCATTTTTGCCTGCGGTTTGCACAGAGACCGCTGGCGACTTCGTAAACCTTTGTTTTACAAGGTAAAGCTAGATGCACGAGCAGTCGGTCAAGAACCCTGGTCTCTATCAAGCGGATGAGTTCCGGGACAACTGCGGCTTCGGCCTGATCGCCCATATGAAAGGGCAGCCCAGCCATGAGCTGGTGCAGACTGCTATTCATTCCCTGTCCTGCATGACCCATCGTGGCGCCATCGCCGCCGACGGCAAGACTGGTGACGGCTGCGGCGTGCTCATGGCCATGCCGGAAAGTTTTTTCCGTGAAGTCGCCAAGGCCGAGCTCGGCGTCGAGCTGGCCGACCGTTTCGGTGCCGGCCTGGTGTTCCTGAACACCGATCCTGCGCTCGCTGCGAATGCACGTGCCATCCTGAACAAGGAAGTCGAAGCGGAAGGCCTGGTGGTGGCCGGCTGGCGCAAGGTGCCGGTCGATCCCTCCATCTGTGGCGAGATCGCGCTGCGTTCGCTGCCGGTGTTCGAGCACATCTTCGTCAACGGTGCCGGCCTCGATCTGGTCACGCTGAACCGCAAGCTCTTCCTGGCGCGTCGCCGTGCCGAACACCAGCTCAAGTCCGACAGCCTGTTCTACATCCCCACGTTGTCGGCCAGCATCATTTCCTACAAGGGCCTGGTGATGCCGGCAGACCTGCCGCGCTTCTACAAGGACCTGGACGATGCGCGCCTGGCCACGCACATCACCGTGTTCCACCAGCGCTTCTCCACCAACACGCTGCCGCGCTGGCCGCTGGCCCAGCCCTTCCGTTATCTCGCCCACAACGGCGAGATCAACACCATCATGGGCAACCGCAACTGGGCGCTGGCGCGTACGCCGAAATTCGAAAACCCGCTGCTGCCGGGCCTGACCGAACTCACGCCCGTGGTGAACCGTACCGGTTCCGATTCCTCCAGCCTGGACAACATGCTGGAAATCCTCATCGGTGGCGGCATGGACCTGTTCCGCGCGCTGCGCATGCTGGTGCCGCCGGCCTGGCAGAACGTGGAAACCATGGACGCCGACCTGCGCGCCTTCTACGAATACAACTCCAAGCATATGGAAGCCTGGGACGGTCCCGCCGGCCTGGTCATCACCGACGGCCGCTATGCCGTCTGCATGCTGGACCGCAACGGCCTGCGCCCGGCGCGCTGGGTCATCACCAAGAACGGCTACATCACCCTGGCTTCGGAAATCGGCGTCTGGGATTACAAGCCGGAGGACGTGGTGGCCAAGGGTCGTGTCGGCCCGGGCAAGCTGCTCGCCGTCGATACGCAGACCGGCGAAGTGCTCAAGACCGAAGACATCGACAACCGCCTCAAGCAGTCCCAGCCTTACAAGGACTGGCTGCGTGAAAAGGCCGTGCGCATCGAAAACGACGACGAGTTCGAAAAGCAGCTTGTCGCGCAGACCGATCTCAGCAAGCTCAAGGCCT
>DASUXS010000227.1:0-10395 GCA_036377855.1 Moraxellaceae bacterium | reverse complement strand
CAGGCCCAGCGTCGCGCGCGGGCCGGCCGGCGCGGCCATGAGCAGGTCTTTGAGATTGTCGGCGAAGACCTTGATGGCTTCTTCTTCCGCACTGCCCTTGATGTCGCCCAGCAGGTCGGTTTCCAGGTGCGTGAGCAGTTTCACGCGCCAGGTCCAGCGCACCACTTCCTGCAGCCAGGCATCAGCGGCGCGCTTTTCATTACGGATGCCGGCAAAGCCGGCAATCATGCCTTCGGCCGGATGCGGCTGGCCGGCGGCCGTGGCTTCTTCCTGGCCCGGCATTTCCAGCGCCAGCGTCAGCACGCCTTCGTTGCGGCCGCGGAACATGGCCAGGGCGCGGTGCGAGGGCACGGCCTTGAGCGGCTCGCGGTGTTCGAAATAATCGCGGAACTTGGCGCCTTCGTTTTCCTTGCCCGCCACCACCTTGGCCACGACTTCGGCATTGTCCGTCATGAAAGTACGCAGCTTTTCCAGCAGGTCGGCGTTTTCGGCAAAGCGCTCCATGAGGATGTGCTTGGCGCCGTCGAGCACGGCCTTGCTGTCGGCGTAATTCTTTTCGGCGTTGAGGAATTTCTGCGCCTCGGTGTCCGGCACCAGGGTGGGATCGGCCAGCAGCGCATCGGCGAGAGGTTCGATGCCGGCTTCGCGCGCCAGCATGCCCTTGGTGACGCGGCGCGGCTTGTAAGGCAGGTAGAGGTCTTCCAGGCGGGCCTTGGTGTCGGCTTCCACGATCTGCGTTTTCAGTTCCGGCGTGAGCTTGCCCTGCTCTTCAATGCTTTTCAGGATGGCGGCGCGGCGCTCTTCCATTTCGCGCAGATAGGCCAGGCGCTCTTCCAGGTTGCGCAGCTGGGTGTCATCCAGGCCTTCGGTGACTTCCTTGCGGTAACGCGCGATGAAGGGCACGGTGGCCCCGCCATCAAGCAGGCCGACGGCGGCTTCGACCTGGCCGGGGCGTACATTCAATTCCTGGGCGATGGTCCGGATGATGGACAGCATGGGGAGACTCCTGAAACGGGCTGCTACGTCCTGCAACAGCCTTGTGGCAGCGGACATAACGCGACAGCGGACAACGTGAAGGCGGGCATCATATCGGCCGTGCCCCAAGGCGGGCAGACTTGTTTTCGCCCCGGGCTCGTGATGGGCTCAAGGCAGCGGCAATCTGTCATTGCAAATTCATGGCAGGCGCCGGCCAGCGCCCTCTAGAATCGCGGCGCCGCCACCTCATGGATGAAAAATGAACAACCCCCTGCCTGCCACCGATACCTCCGCTCCCCTGGCTGCCGCCGCACCGGCGGCCGTGCCTTTCCGCGAAGCCCTGAAGTTCTGGTGGAAGCTGGGCTGGATCAGTTTTGGCGGGCCCGCCGGGCAGATCGCCATCATGCATCGCGAGCTGGTGGAAGAGAGGCGCTGGATTTCCGAAAAACGTTTCCTGCATGCCCTCAACTACTGCATGGTGCTGCCCGGGCCGGAGGCGCAGCAGCTGGCCACCTATATAGGCTGGCTGATGCATGGCAGCCGCGGCGGCATCGCGGCCGGCGCGCTCTTCGTGCTGCCCTCCCTGTTCATCCTCATCGCCCTGTCCTGGCTCTACCTGGCCTTCGGCCACCTGCCGGCGCTGGCCGCCATACTCTGGGGCATCAAACCGGCGGTGGTGGCCATCGTGCTGGCGGCGGCCTGGCGTATCGGCAAGCGTGCGCTGAAGAACCAATGGCTATGGGGACTGGCGGCACTGTCCTTTGTCAGCCTGACCTTCTGGCAGCTGCCCTTTCCCGCCATCGTGCTGGGCGCCGCGCTCATAGGCGCGGCCGGCGGGCATTTCTGGCCCCAGGTCTTCCGCGCCGGCGGCGGCCATGCCGGCAAGGGCGGCGCCCATCTGCCGGCACTGATCGATGACGACACCCCCACGCCTGCCCATGCCCGGCCGGACCGTCGCCGTCTCCTGCGCCTGCTGTTGGCCGGACTGGCCCTGGGCGCGGCCGTGATGGGCCTGCTTTTCCTTTTCCAGGGCGGCCGCGGCCTGCTCAGCGACATCGGCCTGTTCTTCACCCAGGCGGCCCTGCTCACTTTTGGCGGCGCCTATGCCGTGCTGCCCTATGTCTTCCATGCCGCCGTCAGCCAGTTCGGCTGGCTGAGTGCCGCGCAGATGATGGACGGCCTGGCCCTGGGCGAGACCACGCCGGGCCCGCTCATCATGATCGTGGCCTTTGTCGGCTTCGTGGCCGGCTGGAGCGGCAGCCCCGCCCTGGCGGTGGCGGGCGCGACGGTGGCCACCTTCTTCACCTTCCTGCCTTCCTTCCTCTTTATACTGCTGGGCGGCCCGCTGGTGGAAGCCACCCATGACGAGATCCGCCTGCAGGCGCCGCTGACCGCCATCACCGCGGCCGTGGTGGGCGTCATCGTCAACCTGGCCCTGTTCTTCGGCTGGCATACGGTGTGGCCGGCGGGCGTGCAGCTGGCCGGCACCGACTGGGCCGCGCTGGCGCTGGCGGCGGTAGCGCTGGTCGCCCTGGTCCGTTTCGAGGTCAATGTGATACGGCTGATCGCCGCCTGCGCTGCGGCCGGGCTGGCCTGGCAGCTGTTATTGCGCGGACTGGCCTGAAACATCTGCACACAGGCCCGATGGCGGCCGGCCGGCCGCTTCCCTTACCATGCGGCATCCTCCGCAATCCCCCGAGACCATGGATACCGCCAGCGAGAGCAAACCGGACAGCCAGAGTGACGGCAGCCAAACCCGCATTCTGGTCGTGGACGACGACGTACGCCTGCGCAACCTGCTGCAGCGCTTTCTCGAAGAACAGGGCTATACCGTGCGCGCCGTACCCGATGCCGTGCAGATGGACCGCCTGCTGGGCCGCGAACTCTTCGCCCTCATGGTGCTGGACCTGATGCTCCCGGGCGAGGACGGCATGGCCATCTGCCGCCGCCTGCGCGAGGCCGGCAACAACCTGCCCATCGTCATGCTCACCGCCAAGGGCGCGGACTCCGACCGTATTTCCGGTCTTGAGGCAGGTGCCGACGATTACCTGCCCAAGCCCTTCAATCCGCAGGAGCTCTTGGCCCGCATCAAGGCCGTGCTGCGCCGCCAGCAGCGCGAGCTGCCCGGTGCGCCGTCGCAGGTGGCGGAGAAAGTGAAGTTCGGTCCCTGGGAGCTGGACCTGTCGACGCGGCAGCTGCAGAAGCATGGCGACGACGTGCCGCTGACCACCGGTGAATTCGCCGTGCTCAAGGCCCTGGTCCAGCATCCGCGTGAACCGCTGACGCGCGACAAGCTGATGAACCTGGCGCGCGGACGTGAGTGGGGCGCCATGGAGCGCTCCATCGACGTGCAGGTGTCGCGCCTGCGCCGCCTCATCGAGGACAACCCCGCCAAGGCCCGCTACATCCAGACCGTGTGGGGCGTGGGCTATGTCTTCGTGCCGGACGGCAGTGAATGACTTTCTGTCTGCAGGGAATGCAGCCCTTTTTTAATTTTTCCTGAAAGGCTATCCCGTGATCCGTTTCAACAAGCTCTTCAACCGCCTCAAACCCCGTTCAGCTGTCTGGCGTACCACGCTGGTCATCGGCATCGTGGTGGTGGTGAGCCAGTACCTGTCCATTGCGTTTTTCTGGACCAATCTCTACCTGCCCGAATTCCGCCAGCACGCGCATTACACCGCCGTGCAGATACGCCTGCTGCGCGAAGCCGAACGCCAGGCCGTGGACACCACGCAGGCCTTCGAAATGCACAACTGGGTGAAGACCGCCACCGGCATCGAAGTCATACGCGATCCGCACACCTTCCCCACCGTCATCGACAAGCCCTTCGTGGAATTGTTCACGGATATTTTCGAACGCCAGCTCACCCAGGAGCTGAACGAACCGGTGGATGTCTACTTCAAGTTCAAGCCGACGCCGGTGCTGTGGATCTATGTGCCGTCCATGAAAGATGTGTGGGTGCGCGAACCGCTGCTGTTCTTCGCCAACTACAACCCCTACATCATCATCGCCTGGATAATCGGCGTGCCCCTGCTCAGCATCATCGCCATCGTCATCCTGGTGCGGCAGCTCAACCGTCCGCTCAAGCGCCTGCAGCTGGCCGCCCTGCGCGTCGGCAAGGGCCAGCATGCCACCGTGCTGGAAACGCAGAGCGGCCCCATGGAAATCCGCGCCGTGAACCGCGCCTTCAACCAGATGACGCGGGAAATCCAGCAGGCCGCGAAAGAACGCTCCTTCATGCTCGCCGGCATCTCGCATGACCTGCGCACGCCGCTCACTCGCCTGCGGCTCACGGCGGAAATGATGAAGGAAAAAGACCTGGCGGAAGGCATGGTGCTGGACATCGAGGACATGGACGACATCCTCGACCAGTTCATCGCCTATATGCGTGACGGTTCCGACGAGGGCGTGGAAACCGCCAACCTCAACCTGCTGGTGTCGGAAATCGTGGCGCAGTTCGCCAAACAGGCCGAAATCACTTTCGCACCGCAGGAACTGCCGGACATGCCCATGAAGCGCCTGTCGCTGAAACGCATGCTGGACAACCTGATGAGCAATGCCCTGCGTTACGGCGGCGCGCCCCTGCATATCAGCACCACGCAGGATGAAGCCGCCAAGACCGCCATCCTGGTGGTGCGCGACCACGGCCCCGGCATCAACGAAGCCGAGCTGCCCGACCTGCTGCAGCCTTTCATGCGCGGCGACAGCGCGCGCACCACGCAGGGCTCGGGGCTGGGCCTGGCCATCGTGGCGCGCATCGTGAAAATGCATAACGGCCATCTGGACATACGCAATCATCCGGAAGGTGGATTGGTGGTTACGATTACGCTGCCGTTGAACCGGCGGCCGGGCAAGGCGTAAACCCTCGCCAACGTCGTTCCCGCGAAGGCGGGACAAAAGCCCGCAGGGCGTTGAACAGCCACAGGCTGGGCGAAGCGAATAATCTCCAGTAGATGCAGCGGGCCCTAAAAGAAGCCCTGCATGAATTCGGGAGATTCCCGCCTGCGCGGGAATGACAACGAAGTGGAAATAAAAAAGCCGGCATACGCCGGCTTTTTTATTTCCCGAAAATCAATGCAACTGCCGCGACCCGCCCGAGCCCCCGCGCAGCATCTGCTCGACATCAATCGGATCAAAACGGTATTCCTGGTTGCAGAACTGGCAGCTGATATCGATGGCGCCCTGCTCGGCGATGATGCCGCGCAGCTCTTCTTCGCCCAGCGACAGCAGCACATGCTCGGTACGCTCACGCGAGCAGCTGCAACGGAAGGTCACCGCTTCCATTTCGTGCAGCTCCACCGTCTCTTCGTGATAAAGACGATAGAGCAGTTCCGACGCCGGCAACTCCAGCAGCTCTTCCTTTTTCACGGTTTCCGTCAGCTGGCAAAGACGCGGCCACAGGTCTTCATCGCCGCTGCGGTCATGGCCGGGCAGCACCTGCAGCATCAGACCGGCGGCGGTCTCGCCTTCCGCGGCCAGCCACAGGCGCGTCGGCAACTGCTCGGACTGTTCGAAATAGTGTTCCAAACAACCGGCCAGCGTATCGCTGTCCAGCGGCACCACGCCCTGGTAGCGCTGTCCGCCCTCGGGATCTATGGTGATGGAAAGCTGGCCCTGGCCAAACAGTTCGGTCAGCGGCAATTGGGCCGCGGCCTCCGTCCATGCCTCGGACACCTGGGCGATGCCGCGCAATTCGCGGCGGTGGTTGCATTCCACCATGAGGGTCTCCAGCGGACCGTCGCCACGTGCCTGCAGGATGAGCGTGCCCTCGAATTTGAGGGTGCTGGCCAGCAGCACGCTGGCGGCCAGCGCCTCCGCCAGCAGCTCGGCGACGCGCGGCGGATAGGAATGACGCTCCAGCACGGCATCCACGCTGTCGGCAAGCTGCACCAGCTCGCCACGCACCGGGCTGTCGCTGAAATGGAAGCGCTGGACGAAGTCACTCATGAACAAATCTCCGGGAAGGCCGCGAGTTTATCATGCACGGAACAAGTCAAAGAAAGCCGGATTAGTGGGGCCACAGAACCAAATTAGTCTTGACCTGAAGCAGGCCGCCCCCTTAGCTTGGCGCCCCACAAGAAGCCTGCCGGGCGTCATTTCAAGCATACGTGACCCCTTCCTTTGCTTGCTCCCGGTAGTTTTATGTCTAGGCTTGTTGTGTGATTGCCTGGTTCGCCAGGTCCATGGAACCGCTCGGGAGGAGTCCCCCATCATGAAATTCACCCGCACCGCACTTGCTGCCCTGCTGCTGGCCCCCCTGGCCGCGCCGGCAATGGCAGAGGTCACCTTCACGCCCATGGCGACCTACCACCTGTTCGACAGCGACAAGAAGGATGGTCTCGAGGATACCGTGGGCTATGCCCTGGGCCTGGGCTACCGTTTCACGCCGGCGCTGGGCCTCGAAGCCCACTATGGCCGCACCGAACCCGAATTTGACGACGGCAGCGGCGGCGATGGCCGCGACAGCCGCCTGACCCTGGACGGCTACTATGCCTTCAACGCCGAGGGCAGCTTCTCGCCCTACATCCTGCTGGGTGGCGGCCAGGAAAACCAGAAGTACGACGGCATCGAGAACTTCAAGAGCACCATCGGCAATGTCGCCCTGGGTGCCTTCTGGCGCTTCAATCAATACGTCGCCCTGCGTGGCGAAGTCCGCGATGTCTACAACTTCGACATCGAATCCAATGACCAGATCGTAGGCCTGGGCCTGGAGTTCTCTGCCGGTGACGGCAAGAAGTCCGCTGCCGAGCCCGCCCCCGCCCCGGTGGTGGAAGAGCAGGCCCCGGTTGAAGCCCTGGCTGCCGCCCCCGTGGTTGCCGCCCCGGTGGACAGCGATGGTGACGGCGTGGCCGATGCCCAGGACAAGTGCGGCAGCACCCCGGCCGGCGTGCAGGTTGATGCCAACGGCTGCCCGCTGGATGGCGACAAGGACGGCGTGCCTGACTACCTCGACCAGTGCCCGAGCACCGCTTCCGGTGTGGTGGTGGACGAGAAGGGTTGCGACAAGATCCTGACCGAAGCCATCAACAAGCAGCTGTCCGTGACCTTCGACAGCGGCAAGACCGTGGTGAAGGACGAGTACAAGGCTGAAATCGCCGAAGTGGCCGACCTGCTGAAGAAGTACCCGGCCACCAGCGCTGAAATCCAGGGCCACACCGACTCCAGCGGCAAGAAGGCCAGCAACGACAAGCTGTCGCAGCAGCGCGCCGATGCCGTCAAGGACGTCCTGGTCAAGGAATACGGCGTGGATGCCAGCCGCGTGACGGCCAAGGGCTACGGCTCCAGCCAGCCGGTGGCGGACAACAAGACCGCCGAAGGCAAGGCCAAGAACCGTCGCGTGATCGCCATCATCAGCGGCGAAGCCAAGAAAGTGCAGAAGAAGAAGTAATCCTTCCCTGCCCTGACAAAGGCCGCCTCCGGGCGGCCTTTGTTTTTTGCGGCGCAGGAAAGCCGGCGGGACTCAGCGCGAACCGAACAGGTCTTCAAAGCTGAGGTAGTAAGACGCCATCAGCAGCGGCACCGCCACCGCCAGGCCGACCAGCAGGGCCAGACCGCCCAGCAGCAGCACCAGCAGACCCACCACGCCATAGACCAGCAAGGGCAGCCAGTTGCGCAGGCAGGCGGCAAAGCTGGCCTGCATGGCCGGTATCGCGCCCATGTCCGCATAGAACACCAGGCCCGGCGCATACCAGTAGGCCATGGCCGTCAGCAGCAGCAAGGCAAAGGCGAACAGCAGGATGCCGACGAGGGCGAGCAGGCCGCCCTGCTCCAGCAGCAGGTCCAGGGCGCGCTCGGGATCGGTTTCATTGAACAGGCTGCTGCCGAACACCAGCACGAAGGCGACGATGGCCAGCACGAACACCAGCACGACCAGCAGGAAGTAGAGGGCGCCCAGGGTCAGCAGCGGCCCCAGTTTCTCGCGGAAACCGATGAAGAGCCGTGCGAAGTCGGCCGCACCGGTCTCGCGCAGCTCCCGGGTAAAGGCAAACAGCCCCACCACTAGCACCGGCCCGATCAGGACGCTGACCACATCTCCCAGGAAAGGCACCAGGCCCAGCACGAGCTGGATGGCCGCCAGTATCACCAGGGCCACTATCCACTGCAGCGGCGCTGCCTTGAACAGCGGCCAGGCCTCGGTGATCCAGGCCACGCCGCGGCCGGCCTCCACCTGGCGGGCCGGCAGGGCAAAGCCGCCGCCACCGGGTTCGGTGACATTGGGCTGGAAGGGGTTAGGGGGGGTGATAGCCATGGAATCCTCCTTGAGTGGCGGGACAGCGGTCAGGGGGCGGGAGTGGCCCGCGCCCATGCTGGCAGCCCGCCCGGGGCCATTCAACCGGGCCCGGGCGACAAAACCGTGAAGTCTCTTCCAGACTCGCCGTTTCACGGCGTTTCGGTATAATCGCCGCCTTTTCGCGCAGCCCCGCCCCACTCCCTGGTGAATACCGTGTCCATCCAGAACATCCGCAACATCGCCATCATCGCCCACGTCGACCATGGCAAGACCACCCTCGTGGACAAGCTCCTGCAGCAGTCGGGCACCCTCGGCGAACGTGCCGGCGAGATCGAACGCGTGATGGACTCCAACGACCAGGAAAAGGAACGCGGCATCACCATCCTGGCCAAGAACACCGCCATCAAGTGGACGGACAAGCGCAGCGGCACCGAATACGGCATCAACATCGTCGACACCCCGGGCCACGCCGACTTCGGTGGTGAAGTGGAACGCGTGCTGTCCATGGTCGACTCCGTGCTGCTGCTGGTGGACGCCGTCGACGGCCCCATGCCGCAGACGCGCTTCGTCACCATGAAGGCATTCGCGCAGGGCCTGAAGCCCATCGTCGTGATCAATAAAGTGGACCGCCCCAGCGCGCGTCCCGACTGGGTCATCGACCAGGTCTTCGATCTTTTCGACAAGCTCGGCGCCACTGACGAACAGCTGGACTTCCCCATTGTTTACGGCTCCGGCCTCAACGGCATCGCCGGCCTCGAACTCGACGCCCTGGCGCCGGACATGACGCCGCTGTTCGAAACCATCGTCGACAAGGTGGCGCCGCCGCAGGCCGACGTGGACGGTCCGTTCCGCATGCAGATTTCCTCGCTGGACTACAACAGCTATGTCGGCGTCATCGGCATCGGCCGCATCCAGCGCGGCAAGGTGAAGACCAACACGCCGGTGACCATCGTCGACCGCGAAGGCAAGAAGCGTAACGGCCGCATCCTGCAGATCATGGGCTATAGCGGCCTCACCCGCGTGGAAGTGCCGGAAGCCCAGGCTGGCGACATCGTTTGCGTCACCGGCATGGAAGGCCTGCAGATTTCCGACACGCTCTGCGATCCGCAGAATGTGGAAGCACTGCCGGCTCTGTCCGTGGACGAGCCCACCGTGAGCATGACCTTCCAGGTCAACAACTCGCCCTTCGCCGGCCGCGAAGGCAAGTTCGTGACCTCGCGCAATATCCGCGACCGCCTGGAAAAGGAACTCATCCATAACGTCGCGCTGCGCGTCGAGCCCACTGACTCCCCCGACCGCTTCAAGGTTTCCGGCCGCGGCGAACTGCATCTGTCCGTGCTCATCGAAAGCATGCGCCGCGAAGGCTACGAGCTGGGTGTGTCGCGTCCCGAAGTGATCATGAAGGAAGTCGACGGCGAGAAGCAGGAACCGTTCGAAAGCGTGATCTTCGACGTGGAAGAACAGCACCAGGGCGGCGTGATGGAACAGATGGGCCTGCGCAAGGGCGAGATGACGGACATGGTGCTGGACGGCAAGGGCCGTGTGCGCATCACCGCTACCGTGCCGTCGCGCGGCCTCATCGGTTTCCGTTCCGAATTCCTGACCATGACGTCCGGCACCGGCATCATGACCTCCAGCTTCGACAGCTACGGCCCGGTGAAATCCGGCGACGTGGCCAAGCGCAACAACGGCGTGCTGGTCTCCATGACCGCTGGCACCGCGCTGGCCTATGCCCTGTTCACGCTGCAGGAACGTGGCCGCCTCTTCATCGGTCCGCAGACCGAAGTCTATGAAGGCATGATCGTGGGCCAGAACGCCCGTGGCGAAGACATGGTGGTCAATCCCACCAAGGCCAAGCAGCTGACCAACATCCGCGCCGCCGGCACCGACGAAGCCCTGACCCTGACCCCGTACGTCAAGATGACGCTGGAACAGGCCCTGGAATTCATCGAAGACGACGAGCTGGTGGAAGTGACGCCGCAGACCATACGCATCCGCAAGAAGCACCTCACGGAAAGCGAGCGCAAGCGCGCCAGCCGCGGCGGCTGAGTTTCGCGCCCAATAAAAAGCCCGCCAAATGGCGGGCTTTTTATTGCCTGTACTTTTCCTTCGCATTTCATTTGGATCGTCATTCCCGCGAAGGCGGGAATCTCGAGGAGATGCAGCGGGCCTTAAAAGAAGCCCTGCAT
>DASUXS010000226.1:0-9143 GCA_036377855.1 Moraxellaceae bacterium | reverse complement strand
AATGCCATGCACGATTCCTTCACGGCGCTGGGCGGCATGGCCCCGCTATGGCTGATGCAGCTGGGTGAAATCGTGTTCGGCGGTGTCGGTGCCGGTTTCTATGGCGTGATGCTGTATGCCTTGCTGGCCGTTTTCGTAGCGGGACTGATGATAGGCCGCACGCCGGAATACCTGGGCCGAAAACTGGGCCAGGCGGAAATGCGCCTGGTGATGATCGCGCTCATACTGCCGTCGCTGCTCATCCTCGGTTTCTCGGCGCTGGCGGTGCTGGCCCAGCCGGGACTGGCCGCCATCAGCAATCCCGGTGCACACGGCTTTACGCAAATCCTTTACGCCTTTTCCTCCGCTACCGCGAACAACGGCAGTGCCTTTGCCGGCCTGGGTGCCAACACCCCTTTCTACAACGGCCTGCTGGGCCTGTGCATGTGGCTGGGCCGTTTCGGCGTGATCGTCCCGGTGCTGGCCATTGCCGGCTCCATCGTGCGGAAAAAGCGCCTGCCCGAAGGCCCCGGCACGCTGCCCACCTCCACACCGCAGTTCGCGCTGTTGCTGGCCGTCACCATCCTTATCGTGGGGGCCCTCACCTTCCTGCCGGCCCTGGCACTGGGCCCGCTGGCGGAACAGCTCACGCTGCTCGTGCAATGAATCCGGAGCCGTCATGAAAAAAAACTCGCTGATTTTCGACAAGGCCCTGGTCATGCAGGCGCTGCCCGCTGCCTTCTACAAACTGGCGCCACGCCAGCAGCTGCGCAATCCGGTGATGTTTGTGGTCTACCTGGGTAGCCTGTTCACCACGGCGCTGGGCCTGCAGGCCCTGGCCGGCCCGGGCGAAGCTCCTGCCGGTTTCATCCTGGGCATAGCGTTGTGGCTGTGGTTCACCCTGCTTTTCGCCAATTTCGCGGAAAGCCTGGCGGAAGGCCGCAGCAAGGCGCAAGCCGCCAGCCTGCGCGCCGCCAAACGTGAAACCCTGGCCAAGCTGCTGGACGAACCGCGCCACGGTGCTACATGGAAACCCATGCCGGGTTCCGGCCTGCACAAAGGCCAGATGGTGCTGGTGGAAGCCGGTGATGACATTCCCGGTGATGGCGAGGTTATTGAAGGCATGGCCTCCGTGGATGAATCCGCCATCACCGGTGAGTCCGCGCCGGTGATACGTGAAGCCGGCGGCGACTTTTCTTCCGTCACCGGCGGCACCAAGGTTTTGTCGGACTGGCTGGTGGTGCGTATCACCGCGAATCCGGGCGAAGCTTTCCTGGACCGTATGATCGCCATGGTGGAAGGTGCATCACGACGCAAGACACCCAACGAGATCGCACTCACCGTATTGCTGGTGGCACTGACGCTGATCTTCCTGATCGCCGTCGCCACGCTGCTGCCTTTCTCGCTGTTCAGCGTGAAGGCTGCCGGCGCCGGTTCGCCGGTAACGCTGACCGTGCTGATCGCCCTGCTGGTCTGCCTGATTCCCACCACCATAGGCGGCCTGCTTTCCGCCATCGGTGTCGCCGGCATGGGCCGGCTGCTGGCCAGCAATGTCATCGCCACCAGCGGCCGTGCTGTCGAAGCCGCGGGCGACGTGGATGTGCTGCTGCTGGACAAGACCGGCACCATCACCCTGGGCAACCGCCAGGCCAGCGCCTTCCTGCCGGCGCAGGGCGTGACGGAAGAAGAACTGGCGGATGCCGCGCAGCTGGCTTCGCTGGCGGATGAAACGCCGGAGGGCCGCTCCATCGTCGTGCTGGCGAAAAGGCGTTTCAACCTGCGCGAACGCGCCATGCAGGACCAGCAGGCGCATTTCATTCCCTTCTCGGCGCAGACCCGCATGAGCGGCGTGGACATAGGCCTGCGACGCCTGCGCAAAGGCTCGGCCGATGCCCTGCGCCGCCATGTCACGGCACTGGGCGGGCGCTATCCGGAATCGGTGCAGCAGCTGGTGGATGAAGTGGCGCGCCATGGCGGTACACCGCTGGTGGTCAGCGACGACCTGCGTGTGCTGGGCGTGGTGGCACTCAAAGACATCGTAAAGGGCGGCATCAGGGAACGTTTTGCCGACCTGCGCGCCATGGGCATCAAGACCGTGATGATCACCGGCGACAATCCGCTGACCGCGGCCGCCATCGCCGCGGAAGCCGGCGTGGATGAATTCCTGGCCGAGGCCACGCCGGAAATGAAACTCAGGCTGATACGCGAACACCAGGCGCGCGGCCATCTCGTCGCCATGACGGGTGACGGCACCAATGACGCTCCCGCACTGGCGCAGGCTGATGTGGCGGTAGCCATGAATTCGGGCACACAGGCGGCCAAGGAGGCCGGCAATATGGTGGATCTGGATTCCAATCCCACCAAGCTCATAGAGATCGTGCATATCGGCAAGCAGATGCTGATGACGCGCGGCTCGCTCACCACCTTCAGCATTGCCAACGACGTGGCGAAATATTTCGCCATCCTGCCCGCCGCCTTTGCCGGCACCTATCCCGCGCTGAAAGCGCTGGACGTGATGCAGCTGGGCAGTCCGGCCTCGGCGGTGCTGGCCGCGGTGATCTTCAATGCCCTGGTCATCATCGCCTTGATTCCGCTGGCGCTGAAAGGCGTGCCCTACCGTGCCTGGCCGGCGGCACGCCTGCTTAACCGCAATCTGCTGGTCTACGGCCTGGGCGGGCTCGTCGTGCCCTTCATAGGCATCAAGCTTATCGATCTCGGCCTGGTCGCCACCGGCCTGTTCTGAACGGAGCCCCTCATGAAAAGCATCATGAACAACTTCATCCGCCCCGCCGTGGGTCTTTTTGCCGGCCTCACCCTGGTCACCGGGCTGCTGTATCCGCTGGCCGTCACCGGCATTGCCCAAACCGTTTTTCCAACGCAGGCCAACGGTTCACTCATCAAGGAAAACGGCACAGTGATTGGTTCGACATTTATAGGCCAGCCTTTCACCCAGCCCGCCTATTTCTGGAGCCGGCCCAGCGCCACGGCGAGCTCGCCCTATAACGGCATGGCATCCGGTGGCAGCAACCTGTCCACCGGCAACCCGGCCCTGCGTGAAGCCGTGGCCGGCCGTATCGCCGAACTGAAAAAATATCCGGTGCCGGCAGGTCCCGTGCCGGTGGACCTGGTGACCGCTTCGGGCAGCGGCCTGGATCCGCATATCAGTCCGGCTGCCGCGCTCTACCAGCTGCCGCGCGTGGCGGCGGCGCGTGGCCTGGACCCGGCCATCCTGCGCCGGCTGGTGCAGGCACACAGCGAAATGCCGTCACCGCGTTTCAGCGGCGAACCGCGCGTCAACGTACTGGCATTGAACCGGGCGCTGGATACACTCACAGGCAGCCGTCCGGCCACGCCGGCGGCTTCCGGAAGCCGAAGCTGATGCCTATGAGACTGATGCATGAATGACAGGCAGCGTCCCGACCCGGACCAGTTGCTGGCCCGGGTCAGCAAAAGCGAAGCGGGCAAACACCGTGGCCGCCTGAAGATTTTTTTCGGCGCCAGCCCGGGTGTGGGCAAGACCTTCAGCATGCTGGCGGCGGCCGCTGCGCTGCGGCGTGAGGGCGTGGACGTGGTGGCCGGCTATGTCGAGCCGCATGAGCGCCCGGAAACGCGGGCACAGATGCAAGGGCTTCCCGTCCTGCCGGTACGCGAGCTGCAACATCGCGACCGCAGCCTGCGCGAATTCGATCTGGATGCGGCGCTGGCGCGCCGCGCCGCCATCACTCTGGTGGACGAACTGGCGCACAGCAACGCCCCCGGCTCACGCCATGCCAAACGCTGGCAGGATGTGGAAGAACTGCTGGACGCCGGGCTGGATGTCTGGTCCACGCTGAATGTGCAACATCTGGAAAGCCTGAACGACGTGGTCGCCCGCATCACCGGTGTGCAGGTGCGCGAAACCCTGCCCGATCCCGTCTTTGAACAGGCCGCCGAAGTCGAACTCATAGACCTGCCGCCGGAAGAGTTGCTGGCTCGCCTTGAAGCTGGCCGTGTCTACTTGCCTGAACAGGCGCGCAAGGCCACACAATCCTTTTTCCGCAAAGGCAACCTGATCGCGCTGCGCGAACTGGCGCTGCGCGCCATGGCCGAACGCGTGGATGCGGATGTGCGCGACTGGCGCGGCCTGCATGCCGGGCAAGGCGTGTGGCCGGTACGCGAACGCGTGCTGGTGGCGCTGGGCCCCGACAGCGATGTCGAGGCCCTGGTGCGCACCGGCAAACGTCTTGCCGCGCGCCTGCATGCGCCCTGGGAAGTGGTGTATGTGGAAACACCGCGGCTGCAGCGCCTGCCGGATGCTGACCGCGAAAAACTGCTGCGCTGCCTGGGCCTGGCCGAGTCATTGGGCGCCACCGCCACCACGCTGTCCGGCCATGACATTGCAAGCACGCTTCTGGCGCATGCGCGTGACAGCAACACCACCCGCCTGGTGCTGGGCCGGCATGAGGGGAAATGGCGCTGGCCCTGGCAGCGCTCGCTGCTGGACACGCTGGCGGCGGCCGCACCCGATATCGAATTATTTGTTGCCGCGGCAGGTAGGACTAAAAAATCCGGCGACGGCGATGCTTTCTCGCGCGGCCTGGAATTTTTGGAGATAACACCGCGACGCCATCGCCGCTATGTCTGGGCAACGCTGGTGACAGCGGCCATCACCGCCCTGGCCTGGCCGCTGGCCGGCCTGCTGGCGCCGGTGAACCTGGCCATGATCTACCTGGCCGGCATCGTGCTGGTGTCCTGGCGCCTGGGCAGCGGCCCTTCCGTGCTGTCCGCCTTCCTGTCGGTAGCACTTTTCGATTTTTTCTATGTGCAGCCACGCCTCACTTTCGCGGTGGCGGATACGGAATACCTGATCACCTTTGCCGTGATGCTGGGCACCGGCCTGCTGCTCAGCCGGCTGACCGCACAGCTGCGGGCCCAGGCCCGCATTGCCCTGCAACGTGAAAAACGTGCGCAGGCGCTGTATGCCCTGGGCCGCGAACTGGCCATAGGCCTGGAAGTGAATTACATCGCGGAAGTCGCGGTGCGCCATCTCGCCACGCTCTTTGACGCCGAGGTCGTGCTGCTGTTGCCGGATACGGATGACCGCATACGCTGGCCCACCGCCACTGCATTGCCCGCTTCGCTGCGCCGGGCCGACCACGGTGTCGCGCAATGGGTCTACGACCACGAGCAGGCCGCCGGCCTGGGCACGCAGACCCTGCCCGGCAGCGATGCCCATTACCTGCCCTTGAAAGCTTCGCTGCGGACCCGGGGCGTGCTGGCCCTGCGTCCGCACGATGCGCGCCGCCTCTTCGCGCCGGAACAGCAGCGCCTGCTGCAAACCTTTGCCACGCAGATCGCCATCGCCCTGGAACGCGTGCATTTCGCCGAAGTGGCGCAGGGCACGGAACTGCGCATGCGCGAAGAATCACTGCGCAATTCGCTGCTGGCCGCGATCTCGCATGATGTACGCACGCCGCTGGCCGGTATTGTCGGCGCCGCCAGCAGCCTGCTGACGCAGCAGCACAGCCCTGAAAATGCGCGCGAGCTGCTGGCCGGCATACACGATGAAGCCATGGCCATGAGCGTGCTGGCCGCCAACCTGCTGGACATGGCACGGCTGCAATCGGGCCCGGTGCAGCTGCGCCGCGAATGGCAGCCGGTGGAGGAAATCATAGGCAGCGCCCTGCATGCCCTGCAGAAGACGCTGCGGGAACATCCCCTCACCCTGGATGTCGCCCCCGACCTGCCGCTGGTGGAAATCGACAGCGTGCTGATGGAACGCGTGCTGGTGAACCTGCTGGAAAACGCCGTGAAATACACACCGCCCGGCACCACCCTGCAACTGCGCGCCGGCCGCCAGGACGACATGCTCAGGCTGGAGGTGGAAGACGCCGGCCCCGGCCTGCCCGACGACGGTGAAAAGCTCTTTGCCAAATTCGTGCGCGGCGAAAAGGAAAGCACCACCACCGGCGTCGGCCTGGGGCTGGCGCTATGCCGTGCTATCGTGGAAGCGCATGGCGGCCGCATCACGGCCGGCAGCGGCAAAAACGGTGGCGCCTGTTTCCGTATCCTGCTGCCGCTGGGCCAGCCGCCCGCCCCGCCCCCCGACCTTGCAGGCGATGCCGCATGAACCGGACCACCATCGTTGTCATCGAAGACGACCTGCCCATACGCCGCTTCCTGAAAAGCACGCTGGAAGCCGAAGACTTTGCCGTCTTCGAAACCGGGCTGGGTCGTGAAGGCCTGCAACTGGCGGCCACGCGCAAACCCGAACTGCTCATCCTCGACCTGGGCCTGCCGGACATCGACGGCATCGAAGTGATACGCGACCTGCGCGGCTGGAGCCGCATCCCGGTCCTGGTGCTGTCGGCGCGCGAGGCGGAAACGGAAAAGGTCGCGGCCCTGGATGCCGGCGCCGACGATTACCTGGTGAAGCCCTTCGGCACCGCCGAGCTGCTGGCGCGCGTGCGCGTGGCCCTGCGCCATGCCCGGCGCCAGGACGATGGCAGCCCCCTCTTCCGGTTCGGTGACGTGCAGATGGACCTGGCAGCGCGCCTGGTGCGCCGGGGTGACAGCGAGATCCATCTCACCCCCATCGAATACCGCCTGCTGGCCACCCTGGCCGGCCATGCCGGCAAGGTGCTCACCCACCGTCAGCTTTTGCGTGAGGTCTGGGGACCGCAGGCGGTGGAGCACAGCCACTACCTGCGCATCTACATGGCGCAGCTGCGTCAGAAACTGGAGGCCGACCCCGCCCGTCCGGTGCATCTGCTGACGGAAACCGGCGTGGGCTATCGTTTGCAGGCCTGAGGCCCGAACCCACCGGCCAACGGCCTGAAATGACCGTACAAAGCGCAGGGATTGTCGGGCAATCTGGATCAAGCGGTCGTCCGGGGATGCTAGATTCCGGGACCTTGCTACACCGATGTCACGAGGCCGTCATGCAGCTGAAGAAGAAGATTACCGAGCTGGATCGCGCGCTGGACAACGCAAAAACCTACACGGAATGGGAACAGCTGGGCACGGAGCTCGACGCGCTGGCCGGACTTGATCTCTGGAAACTGGATAACAGTTCCGAAGACTACAACTACAAGCTCATACAGGAGCGCCTGGTTTCGCTGCGCACCCTGCAGCAGCAGAACCGCATCAATGAACTCATGCGCGCCCTGCGCGAAGGCCTGCACCACGACCTGGGCAATATGGGCAACCCGGTGCTCTACTGCCACGCCAATGTGGGCACCAAGAAACTGATAGAAGACTATGTGGCGCAGGTCTGCGCCTCCCTGCTCTTTGTCTGCAACCAGCCCGTGGAGGTCGTGCCCTACGACCAGAAGAAGAAATTCTTCGAGGACACGGCACGCAGCTTCGGCCAGCCCTCGCTCATGCTCTCCGGCGGCGCCACCCTGGGTCTTTTCCATATCGGCGTGTGCAAGGCCCTGCATGAGCAGGACCTGCTGCCGCGCGTGATTTCCGGCTCCAGCGCCGGCGCCATCATGGCCGCCATGGTGGGCTCGCATACCGATGCCGAACTGGAAGCCATGTATGACGGCGACCACTGGTACAGCAACGCCTGGGCCTGGAACAGCCCCACCAAGGGCTTCAGCGGCGAAGGCTTCGCCGACCAGAAGCAGCTGGAAACCTTCCTGCGCAAGAACATCGGCGAGTACAGCTTCGAAGAGGCCTATGCCCGCACCGGCCGCCATGTGAATGTCACGGTGTCGCCCGTGCACAAGCACCAGAAGGCGCGCCTGATGAACGAGCTCACCTCGCCCTACCTGCTGCTGTGGAGCGCGGTGCTGGCCTCCTGCGCCGTGCCCATCCTGTTCCCGCCGGTGACGCTGACCACCAAGACCGAAGACGGCGACTACCTGCCCTATATGGCCAGCGAGCGCTGGGTGGACGGTTCGGTGAAGAGCGACCTGCCGCGCGAACGCCTGATGCACCTGTTCAACGTGAATTACTTCATCGCCGTGCAGGTGAACCCGCATATCGTTCCCTTCATGGAAAGCGATCGCAAACGCCTGGAAAAACGCCTGATGTCCTGGCCGCGCCGCGCCGTGCGCGAAGAGCTGAAATTCCATGGCGCCGGCGTGATGAATTTCCTGCGCTCGCAGGTCAGCAATGAAGCCGGCCGCCAGCTGCTGGACCATGCCTACACCATCCTGGCGCAGCGCTATTACGGCGACGTCACCATCGCGCCGCCCGGCTACACCGCCGAGCATTTCCGCCATGTGCTGTCGGAGCCGAACAAGGAACGCTGGGAATGGTTCCGCCTGCAGGGTGAACGTGCGACCTGGCCCAAGATCGCCATGATCCGCACCCATACCCATATCAGCGAAACCCTGAACGACTGCCTGGAGTCGCTGGAAAAGCAGCGTGCCCGTCGTCGTGAAGACCAGATGCGCGCGGTGCCCAATGCCGCCGGCTCCACGCGTACCGTGCGCAGCGTGCAGTAAACAGAAAAAGGCGGTTAAAAAAAGGCGCGTGCCCCTTGGGGACGCGCCTTTTTTCTTGTGGCCGCTGCCTCAGGGATGCAGGCGCATATAGCCGAACACCTTCTCGTCCACCCGGCTCCACAACAATCCTGATAACGCTTCGTTGATGGCCGGCATGGCTCCGGTGCCTTCGCCATAAGTATGCAGGGTGATGCTGTCCGGGGTTTCCTCCAGCCAGCGCTTCACGATGCCCGGATGCAGCAGGTGGAAAGGCAGCGTGACATTGATCAGCTCGGCGCCTTCGTCATACACCTCGGTGCGTACAAAACCCACCGGCGCGGCATACACCACCTGTTCATCCACGATGGGGATGCCGGAAGCGCCCGGCACCGGATAGCGCAGCGAGCCGTCGCGCGCCTTGTCGAAATTGCAGCCGGGCATCAGCGTCCGGGAGCAGGAACTTTCCACGTAATAGTGGTGGTAGCGCGGATGCTGCTTGTCGAAGAAAGGCACGCCGTCCCCGTCATAGCCGAGGATGCCGTCGTTGCGCCTAAGGATGAGGCTGCGCGGCTGGCGTGGCAGGACCTGGGACAAGGGCTTGCGGTGCAGGGCCCGCTCCATGGCGGCGGCCCCGGTGGAAGTCCACTGCAGCACGTCGACCCGCGCCGGCTGCTCCGGTGGCAGCAGGTTGGCCGGCAGCAACAGGTTCTCCTGCAGTGTGCTGGCCGTCATGGCGCGCAGGGCCAGGGC
>DASUXS010000225.1:0-2404 GCA_036377855.1 Moraxellaceae bacterium | reverse complement strand
TTTTCGCGTATGCCGTTGTCCACCAGCCATTCGATGCGCGCGGTTTCCAGCGCCGCCACCGCCAGGGCCGGCTTCTCGCCCAGCCAGGCCAGGTGCGGTGCGCATTTCTCGCTGACCTGCGCCCAGTCGGCCGCACTCAGGCTGTTTTTTTCACCCAGCAGCGGCAGCAGCACTTTCTGGCGGAAATCCTGCAGCGCGGCATGCCAGGCCGGATTGATGCCCTCCTGCAAAGGCAGTTCACGCCCGGCCACCACATTGGCCAGCGGCAGCTTTGCCGTCTCGCTGCTGTTGGCCAGGTTGAGCGCGGCCAGGCGCACCAGCTCGGCTTCCTCGCCATTCATGAGCGCGCCGGCGCGCGGATCGAAACCGGCCATGCTGACGCGGTTGAAGAAGTCGTCGATTTTTTCGCGTATGGCGATCAGCGCGGACACCGCAGGTTCGCTGTCATCGCCCAGCGGACGCAGCTGCTTCTCGCTGCGCACGCGCGCATGCCAGGCGGCATAGGCTTCCGCCTGCGTGAAGAATTCCTTGATCTTGTCTTCGGACACGGCGGCTTCGCCGCTGCGGTCTTTTTCCTCACCCAGGGTGGCAATGATGTCGGCGATGGCCAGCTTGAGCTGCTCGTCATCCGTCAGCGTGGCCGGCACCAGGCCGTCGCCATTGGGTTTTTCCGGCGGGAAGATGCGCGCGGGATCATCGGTGTCCGCCACCGTCAGCACCACGGCGTCGGGCTTGCCGATATTGGTGAGCAGGCGCTGTGCCGCCACCTTGAGATGCTGGCCGGCGTCGCTGCTGTTGAGGGCGGCCAGGGGCAGGCCGTCACCGGCGAAGAGCACATTGGCGTCAGACAGCACCGACAGCGTCCAGTCCACGGCATTGAGCAGCTCGGGCGCGCGGATGCGGCCATCCTTGTCGGCGTCTATGTATTCCAGGGTGCGGGTGTCGAATTCCAGGCCCTTCACCGGGCAGGCCAGGGCGGCCCAGAGCTTCTGGTCCAGCTGGCGCAGGGCGCGCAGGTCGTCGGGGTTGTCCAGGCGGACCTGGTCGAAACCGCCGGAACGGAAAAAGCGCCAGCGGTGCAGGGAAGTCGTCATGGTGAAGTCCTTGTGCCTGAAGCCCCCTAAGAGAGGGGGAAAGCGCAGAGAGTAGAAGAGCGGACGGTGGTGCTCAATAGCGGCCGGGTTAACGCTCAGGCCAGCAGGCGGGCCAGGGCGTCATGCACGGCAGCGCGCAGGTCGTCGCGCTCGTTGGCCAGCTGGTGCGAGGCCTCGGGCAGCTGGGCCTCGTGCTCGACCTTGAAATGGCGGCGCACGAAGGCGTTGTTATAGGCCCACTCCACGGTCTCGTCGCGGCCGCCCTGCACCAGCAGCACGGGGAAATCCGTGGCCGGCAGCTTTTCCATGCGCGCCACCCAGCGTTTGAGCGCGCCTATCCAGCGCATGGGCACGTCGCGCGCCTGCAGGGGATCGCTTTCGCGCACGAAACGCAGATAGTCCTCGTCGCTGCTGTTGCTGCGGAAGACGCGCGGCACCGAGGGCTTGAGGCGGTGTATCAGCCAGTAGCCGAAACGGATCTGCTGCCATTGCGCCGGGCGCAGCAGCGGCGCCAGCAGCAGGGCCTTGCGGAAGGCGGGGGTCTTGCCGCTGCTGCAGGCGCTGAGGATATGGTCCATGACGATGGCGCCGCCCATGCTCAGGCCTATGGCATAAAAGGGCTGCGGCAGCTGCGCGCCGAATTGTGTCAGCGCGCCTTCGAGTACCTGCTGGTAATGCGCGAAATCGGGAATGTCGACGC
The DNA here is from genome assembly GCA_036377855.1 of Moraxellaceae bacterium. Lineage (GTDB taxonomy): Bacteria > Pseudomonadota > Gammaproteobacteria > Pseudomonadales > Moraxellaceae > UBA2031. The sequence goes on along the minus strand of DASUXS010000225.1, from coordinate 610 downwards.
GGTCGCCGCTGGACAGGCCATGGCCCGGCAGGTCGAAGATGAACACCGCCTTGCCGCGTGCCAGGCAGTCGCGCATGAGATGGCGGTAGAGACCGGAATGGTCCAGGTAGCCATGCAGGAAAAACACCGTGCCGCTGGCCTGCACCGGCAGCAATGCATGCGCCAGCAGGCGGTAGCCGCCGGCCTCGAAGCAGCCGGTGAAGTGCTGCAGGCCGGGCAGGCTGTTTTCCAGGTCGATGCCGTAATAGTGCACATAGTCCGCCACCGCGCCGCGCAGGGGCTCATGCGCGGACAGGTCCAGCGGACGCAGCTCCTGCTGCAGGGCGGCGACATCCAGCACCGGGGCGGTAACAGCCGTGTTCATGCGGGCTCCGTGACAGCGTTCTCCCTGCGGTTATAGCATGTCCCGCGCACAGCACGGAGGAAGACGACATGGCCATGACGGAACAGCGGACTGGACACCGTATCATGGTGCTGACCGGCGCCGGCATTTCCGCGGAAAGCGGCATACGCACCTTCCGCGCCGCCGACGGCCTCTGGGAAGACCATCGCATAGAAGACGTGGCCACTCCCGAGGCCTTCGCGCGCGACCCCGCCCTGGTGCAGCGTT
>DASUXS010000224.1:0-4824 GCA_036377855.1 Moraxellaceae bacterium | reverse complement strand
GGCCGGGGCCCAGCGTCTTTGACGGCCTTGCAAGGATTAGCTGGCCTGGCGTAACAGGCGCCCTTCGACAGGCTCAGGGCGAACGGAGGGCGGGGAATGGGGGGGAAGGGGGGGGAAGGGGGAGCGGGCTCAGGCCGAGATCAGCAACCGGTCCACGATACGCTCCAGCTCCCCCAGGCTGCGACAGGGATGAACCCGTGTACAGGCACTGCGATAACGCAGCATCTCCGAATCCCCACTGCCCCAGCGGCTGATGTCTTCGGGGTTCAGCCATATCACCTGCTTCGCGCGCAGATGGAATTCACGCAGCAGGTCCAGCCGAGCCTCGCCGTTATTGTTGCGGGCATCCCCCAGGATGATGAGCGTGGTCTTGCGGTTGATATCGGAGAGAGCAAGCTGTTCCAGGTCGGTAAAGGAGCGGCCATAGTCCGAGCTGCCCAGGCCGTAGCGCTCCATCACCGTATCCATGGCGTCTTCCATGGGCAGGCTTTCAAACAATGCCGTCACCTCATGCAGCGATGAGGAAAACGCGAAAGAGCGCAGGCGCGGAATCACTTCCTGCAGGCTGTAGAGGAAAAGCAGCAGGAAGCGCGAATAACGGCTGACCGAGCCGCTGACATCGCAGACGGCCATCACCCGCGGCTTGTCCTTGCGGATACGGCGCCAGCGCGGACTGATCAGGATACCGTCATGGGCGACGTTGTGGCGCAGGGTGGCGCGCACATCCAGCAGGCCACGCGCGGCTTTTTTCTCGCGGCGCCGGTGCTGGGTGATGAGGCGACGCGCCATCTTGCGTATCAGCGCCTCGGCTTCTTTTGCATCGCGCAGCAGGCTGAAATCAGTTTCCCGCAGGGCCGCATCGCGATCCTGGCGTCGCGCCAGCTGGAAATAACGGTCGACAGTGTCGCGCACCTGGCCACGCAGACGTTCCAGGCGCTGGCGCAGCGCGGTGGCGCGTTGTGCCGCGCGTGTCGACGCCAGCTGGTCCAGCGCGCTGATTTCGTTTTCCAGCGCCTCCAGGCCCATGGCCATCAGGATGCGGCGGCCGAACAGGCCTTTTTGCGTGAGCACGCGGATATTGCTGAGCTGGGCCTCCTGCACGGCCTGCGCCAGGGTCAGGGCGAGTTCGCTGTTGTCGCTGTCCAGCATCTGTTCGCCCAGGGCGGAGGGCGGCACGCCGGGCACCGGCTGGCCACTGCCACCACCTCCGCTGCCGCCGGCTTGTCCCCGTCCAAACAGGAACTGCAGGCCAGTGGGCAGGGCGGGAGGCGGCTCCGGTTTTTTCTCCGGCGCTTCCGGCAGGGTGAAACGGAAAAAGCTTTCAAAGCAGCGCGTCAGGACGACGGCATCTTCCTGGCTTTTGGCCAGGGTACTGCTCAGCACGTCATGGAAGCGCTGGCGGTCGGCATAGCCTACGAGCTCGATGGCGGCCGCCGCATCCGCCACTTCCGGCGGCGAGACGCGCAGGCCGTTGTTGCGCAGCAGCGCGACAAACTCGGTGAGCTTGCGGTCCATGGCGGCCTAGCGCCGGCGGCCCAGCAGGACCGGCAACTCGTCGCGGATACGCTCGACGTCGTCCTGGTGCTTGAGCAGTACGGCCAGCGTCTTTTCCACCCAGGCGGCATCCAGGGCATCGACATGCAGCAGCAACAGCGTACGCGCCCAGTCCAGGGTTTCGCTGATGGCCGGCACCTTGCGCAGGTCCTGGCGACGCAGCGCCTGCACGAAATCTATGAGCGGCGTGCGCAGCTTTTCCGGCAGGTCCGGGACCTGGGCCGAAAGGATGCGGCGCTCCAATACAGCATCGGGATAGGGAATGTAGAGATGCAGGCAGCGGCGCTTCAGCGCATCGGAAAGCTCGCGCTGGTTATTGCTGGTGAGCAGCACCAGCGGCGTGCTCTTTGCGTGCACGGTGCCGATCTCGGGAACAGACACCTGGTAATCGGACAGCAGCTCAAGCAGGAAGGCTTCGAATTCCTGGTCGGCCTTGTCGATCTCGTCTATCAGCAGCACGGCACCGGACTCGGCCTGCAACGCATTCAGCAGGGGGCGCGGCTCCAGGAACTCCGGTGAATAGAAAATATCGCCGAACTGGTGCAGGCGCTCGACGGATTCCGACAGGCCCTGCGCACCTCGTAAAATGTCGCCCAGCTGTTCCTTCAAGACCTGTGTGTAGAGCAGCTGCTTGCCGTATTTCCATTCATACAGCGCCTTGCTTTCGTCCAGGCCTTCATAGCACTGCAGGCGTATCAGCGGACGTTGGAAGAGCGCGCTGGCGGCCTTGGCCAGCTCGGTCTTGCCGACACCGGGCGGGCCTTCGACGAGTATGGGTTTTTCCAGGCTGGCCGCCAGGAAGAGGGTGAGGGCGATATTGTCAGAGGCGATATAGCCCTGCGCGGCCAGGCCCTGGCCCAGGCTTTCGGCGGTGAACGGCTTGCTGGAAAAAAGACTCATGCAATGGTCCGCGGCTGGTAGGGAGATAAGGATCGCGAAAAGGACGGTTAGTGTGGCAAGAGCCAGGGGCGGCCGTCCACCGGATGCGTCAGGCGGTCGAAGCCGACGCCGAACACCGTCTGCAGCAGGGCATCGTCCTGCAGCAGCTCGGTACCGCCCTGGGCCAGCAGCCTGCCTTCACGCAGGAAAAGGAAGTGGCGGGCAGTGCGCAGGGCGAAATTCAGGTCATGGGTGGAAAAGACGATGAGCGCGCCGCTACGGCCTTCGTCTTCCAGCACCTGGCGCAGGCGCTGCTGGTGCGGCAGGTCGAGGGCGTTCTGCGGTTCATCCAAAAGCCAGAGGCGTTGCTCGACTGACTCGCAAAGACGCATCTGCAACCAGGTGCGGGCCAGCTGCACGCGCTGGCGCTCGCCGCCGGAAAGCGCGTCGTAACGACGTGTGAGCAAGGCCGACAGTTCCCAGGTCGCCACGGCCTGCGCCTGCAAAGGATCACCCGCCAGTGTGCTGCGGCCATAAGGCCAGCCGGCCAGGTCCAGGAGATCCGCGACGGTCAGCGCCAGGGTGTCGGCATGCTGCTGCGGCAGGAAGGCGCGGCGGCGGGCGAGCATATCGGCGGGCAGCTTGAGCAGGTTTTCATCATCCAGCAGCAGGCGGCCTTGCAGCGCGGCACCACGCAGATGGCGTCCGCCATCGGCACAGGCCTGCAGCAGGGTGGATTTGCCGGCGCCGTTGGGACCTATCAAGGCCGTGTTGCCGGCGGGCAGTGTGGCGCTGATGTCCTGCAGCACGATGTGCTCGTCAAAACGACAGCTGAAATTTTCCAGCCTGATCATGCGCGCCTCCGCTGCAGGAAGAGCAGGAGGAAAGCCGGTGCGCCTATCAAAGCCGTCAGCACACCGACAGGCAACTCCAGCGGGGCCACCACCACGCGCGCCAGCCAGTCCGCCAGCACCGCCAGCAGGCCCCCCAGCCAGAGACTGGCAGGCAGCAGCTGCTGGTGCCGGCGCAGGCCCAGGCGTCGCGCCATATGCGGTGCCAGCAGGCCGACAAAGCCTATGCCGCCGGATTGCGCGACAGCGAGTGCCACCAGCAGCGAGGCCAGCAAGAGGATTTCGCGACGGAAGCGCTGGATGTCCAGGCCCAGGTGCGCGGCTTCGCTGTCACCCAGCTGCCAGACATCGAGCGCGGTGCGTTGCTGCCAGCTGCGCCAGAGCACGGCCAGCAGCACGACGGTGGAGACGGACAGGAGCGTGACATTGGCCTGCGCGAAACTGCCCATCAGCCAGAAGCTCGCGCTGCGCAGCACGCTGTTGTCGCCCAGGCTGAGCAAGAGATTCACCAGCGCGGCGGCCAGCGCATTGATGGCCACGCCCACCAGCAGCAATTCGGCATTACCGGCACCCAGACGACGTCCCGCTGCCAGCACCAGCAGCAAAGTGGCTAGCGCGCCGGCAAAGGCCGCCGCGGGTAGCAGCCAGAGTCCGCCCATACCGGCGAGGCTGGGCAGGCCGGCGGCGATCACCAGCACGGCGGCCAGGCCGGCACCGGAGGACACGCCCAGCAGGCCGGGCTCCACCAGCGGGTTGCGGAAAAAATTCTGCAGCAGCAGGCCGGCCAGGGCCAGTGCGCTGCCGGTGAACAAAGCCAGCAACACCCGTGGCAGGCGCAATTCGCGCAGCACTTCACCGGCCAGCGGCCCCAGCTCCTGCATGCCCCAGGCAAGCGCCAGTGCCAGCACGGCCAAGGTGGCCAGGGGCAGCAGAGTCAGGGTCAGGCGAGGGGAGGGCACGGCAGCGGTGACAGTCCGTTTGGCGGGATGTGTCATAGCCTAGCGGCGGGGGGCGTGCTAAACCAGCGTCACCTGTGGTTTTGCGAGGAGTACCGTCATGCTGGACGGCCATGTGCATCCGGATTTTCGTGGCGTCGCCCGCGTTTTTGAGCAGCAGCTTCCGCGCCAGCGCGCCGGTGGCGCCGCACTCTGCATCTACCATCGCGGCGAGCGTGTCGTGGATGTCTGGGGTGGCACCCGCAACCGTGCTGGTACGCCGTGGACACCGGAGACGCTGTCGCTGTCCTTTTCCACCACCAAGGGCATAGTCGCCACGCTGCTGCATATCTACGCCAGCCGCGGCCGCCTGGATTACGACACCCCCGTGGCGCATTACTGGCCAGCATTTGGACAGAACGGTAAAGACCGCATCACCGTGCGCCAGCTGCTCTGCCATGAGTCCGGGCTTTATCCCATCCGCTCGCTGGTCAGGGACGCTGCGGAAATGCGCGACTGGCCGCATATGCTGCAACTCATCGAGCAGGCGGCTCCGGCGCATGCGCCGGGTGAGCGCAACGGCTACCACGCGCTGACCTTCGGTT
>DASUXS010000223.1:0-7986 GCA_036377855.1 Moraxellaceae bacterium | reverse complement strand
TGGTCTGCTACAACCAGGCCCTGGCCGATGCCCATGCGCATCTGCAGCAGCGCATGGATGAAATGCAGCACAGCCTGGCTGAACTGGAAAAGAAGCCGCCGCGCTAGGCGCGCGCCCCGTTAAAGCCGCTGTATCAAAGCTGGCGCTGCTGCCACACGCCCATGAAGATGGTCAGCGTGGTGGACAGCACGGACTCCAGGGGCTGCGCAAAACCGGTGAGCAGCCAGCGCCCGGCAATCCCCACCGCCGCCCCCACCAGCCCTATCGACAAGGTTTCCTCATCGCGCCCCTGCAGGCCGGCATCCTGCGGCAATTGCAGGTTCAGCGTACGCAGCATCTGCGCGAAATTCTCTATGGCCTGGCGATAGAGCCGGTCGACCCGGGGACTCACCCCCAGCACTTCCACGAACTGCACGCGCGCGCCGGCCGGGATTTCCCGGGCGAGTTCGAAGAAAGCCCGCAGGCCGGCGCGCATCATGGCTTCGGCGTCGCGCGGCGCCTGCATGACGGCCGTGAAGATACGCTCCTGCTGCAGGGCCATATGCTGCTCATAGACCGCACAGAGCAGGTCCTCGCTATTGGCGAAGGATTCGTAGAAATAGCGCTCGGTCAGCCCCGCCTGCAGGCAGAGCGCGCGCACCGTGGCGGCGTGGTAGCCGGCCTCGCCAAAGACCTGCAGCCCCGCCTCCAGCAGGCGCTGGCGACGCTCGGCACGACGTTCTTCTACGGCCACCCCGCGATAGCGGCGGCCACTGGCAGTGAGGGAACCCTGGTTCATGATTCTGGCCCGACATGACGGGTTTTGACGGCTTGCTGACATTGACAGCCTGGGCTGTCATCCCTAATGTGACAACGCTTGTTGCCAGATGATGCCCCAAGCCGGCCCACGAGGCCAGTATTCCCTTAGACCCTGACTTCATTACCCTCAGGAAGCCCTACATGAAGACGCTCAAAGACAAGGTTGCCGCCATCACCGGTGCCGGCTCCGGTATCGGTCGTGCCACCGCCATCCTCATGGCCAGCAAAGGCTGCCACCTGGCCCTCTCCGACGTGAACGAGGCCGGCCTGGCCGAGACCGTCGAGAAGTGCCGCCAGTACGGCGTGAAAGTCACCGGCAAGAAGGTGGACGTGGCCAGCCGCGAGCAGGTCTATGCCTGGGCCGACGAGGTGGTGCGCGACCACGGCCTGGTCAACATCATCTTCAACAATGCCGGCGTGGCGCTGGGCGCCACCGTGCAGGACATGCAGTACAACGATTTCGAATGGCTGATGAACATCAACTTCTGGGGCGTGGTCTACGGCACCAAGGCTTTCCTGCCGCATATCAAGACCGCCGGTGAAGGCGCCATCGTCAATGTCTCCAGCGTCTTCGGCCTGATCGCCGTGCCCACGCAGTCGGCCTACAACGCCGCCAAGTTCGCCGTGAAGGGTTTCACCGAAGCCCTGCGCGAAGAACTGGAAATCGAAGGCGCCAATATCGGCGTGACCTGCGTGCACCCGGGCGGCATCAAGACCAATATCGCCCGCAATGCCCGCGTCACCGAGACCAAGGGCATGGTGGACACGAAGTCCACGCGCGACTTCGAGAAGGCCTTCATCACCACGCCGGAAAAGGCTGCAGAAGCCGTGGTCGGCGCCATCATGAAGAACAGCCGCCGCCTGCTCATCGGCCCGGATGCCGTGGCCATAGACCTCATGCAGCGCATCCTGCCCACGCAGTACCAGCGCATCCTGGAAATCGGTGCCAAGCAGCGTGCCCGCAAGATGGGTGGCGTGGGCGTGGTCTGAAACCCGCACACGATGCAGAAATGAAAAAGCCCGGCAGATGCCGGGCTTTTTCATGGGCGCGCCTCAGTGCCGCCAGTAATCCACCCACTCCAGGCTCCAGCGTCCGGGCTGCGTGAACAGCTCGCCGGGCAGGCTGAGCGTGAGGCCGTTGTCATGGCGCTGCAGCTGCCCCACCGGCCAGCGCTCCCCCCAGGAGCAGTCGCTGCGCAGCTCCTGCCCGCCGCGGCAGGTCAGCGTGCGGCTACCGTCGGACAGGCTCACCTGCTCCAGCTGGCGCAGGCCGGGAAACTCTATCGTCAGGCCCTCCGGCAAAGGCTGCCGGATCTCCAGGCGGGCCGAGCCCAGCCCCTTGGGACTTTTCACTACCAGCACCGGGCTGCGTGGCGCCGGCAGCAAGGACAGCTGCGTCCCTCCGGGACGGGCGGACAGGATGTGGACTCCACCTTCTGCCTGCAGGCCGGGAGTCGCGCAGGCGGCCAGCAGGGTGGCCAGCAAGGCGACCCCTGCCCAGGAACTGACAATCTTTGTCGTTTTATGACAGCTGTTCAGTGCGCTGCCTATACTTGTCCGCATACTTTGGCACTACCCGCCTGATTTAAATGGATTTATTACAGATGGCGCGATTTCTGCTTTACGCCATCCACTACAAGAACAAGGGAGGTTCATCGTGAACCACAGCAGCCGGGGCTTCACCCTCATCGAACTGATGATCGTGGTGGCCATCATAGGCATTCTGGCCGCGGTCGCGATTCCGGCGTACCAGGATTACACCGTGCGCGCCAAGGTAACGGAAGGCCTGAGCATGGCCGCCGGCATGAAAAGCCGTATCGAAGAAACCCGTATCGCCCTGGGCCACTACGCCTCCACCAACTCCAGCTATGGCCTGGCCGATGCCAGCAGCATCACCGGCAATGACTTCATCAGCCTGGATGTGGGCCCCAGTGGCCGCGTCACCATCACCTACAGCAATGACACCGCCATCCTGGGCCAGACCCTGGTCATGATGCCCACCCTGGCCAGCGGCGGTTCGCTGCGCTGGAGCTGCACAGGCGGCACCGTTCGCGACAAATACCGGCCGTCGAACTGCCGCGGCGACTAAGCCCGGTGACGCCCATGAAAAAGCCCACAGGATGCGGGCTTTTTCATGGCAGCGTTTTCATTGTTGTACCGCTGCCGGCGTTGCCACCGGCTCCACATCCGGCCCCTTGAATGGCCAGCGCGTACGGGCGCCGCTCACGGCGGAGCGGCCTTCGCGCATCAGCGCTTCGGTTTCCGCCAGCGTACGGTTCAGCTGCGGCGTCGTCTGCTCGATCAGGCCATCGGCCCGTTCCGCCGCACGCGTGGCCGCGGCCGTAGCCTGGTCCAGGGACTGCAGGGAACGCGTGGCCTGGGCATTCAGGGCCGGAATCGCCTTTTCCATTTCCGCCAGGGCGGCATCGGCACGGGCCAGGGTGCCCTGCACCTGCTTCATGGTGGCCGGCGCATCGCTGCTGGCCAGGTGATCGACATCGCGCAGCAGCGTGTCGACATGGCTGCGCGTCTTCTGCATGTCCGCCGTCAGCTGGTGCAGCTCGGCGAAGCTGCCGCGCACATCGCCCTTGGGATCGTTGGCGTATTTCAGCAGCGCATGCATTTCATCGATCACCGGCACCACGCGGTTGCGTACATCCAGCGCGATATCGCCCAGGCTGCTGCCCGCCGTGAAGCGCAGGCGGTCTTCCTTCACCAGCGCCGGCAGGCCGGGATTGCCGCTGGTGACGGAGATGAAGCTGTCGCCAATCATGCCTTCGCGCGCCAGCATGGCGACGGAGTCGGACTTTATCCAGTGCATGTAGCGGTCTTCGATGCCCATCTCGACATCCACGCGCGCCTGCTGGTTGAGCTCGACACGACGCACCTCGCCGATCTTGAAGCCGGACAGTTTCACCGCCATGCCGGGCCGCAGGTCGGAGCCGCTGCCGGCTTCGAAATACACAGCTGTCTTGGGCGAGAAATAGCCCTGTTGCACCGCCAGGCTGAGCAGCAGGCCTACGCCCAGCAGCAGACCCAGCCCGATGAAAATCCCCAGCTTCAGGCCCAGCCGGCGGAAACGCGGATCAAGTTCGGCAGCCAGGCTCATGCGGGGACGTCCTCGGAAGTTGCGGCGAGCATGTCATGCGGCGGCCATGCCGGCCAGTTGGGCACGGCGTCGCCCAGCAGGAATATCCGCGCCTGGCCGAAAGCGGCGACCAGTTGCGCCGTGAGGGCATCGCCAGCCAGCGCCAGCGTCACCGGACTCAGCACCATGACTTCGGGGCGCAGCAGCAGCACACGCAGCAGGCGAGCGCGTATCAGCTGCGAATCCAGTAGCTCGGAGGGCCGTTGCAGCAGCCACTCCGGCGTCTGCAACTCCATCACCGCCAGCGCCTTTTCCAGGTCGGAGCCAAACGTCGTGCTGTCCGCGCCATGCCAGTCATGCATCAGGCGCAGGTTTTCCAGCACATTGAGATTGCTGAGGAAGCCAGCCTCCGCACCCAGCCAGGCGCTGCGCAGGCCCTGTGCACGCGCCAGCGCCAGCAAGGCCTCGCCCTGCGCACGATCCGCGCCTATGGCCCATTGCCCCGGCGGTGGCAGCGTGCTCACAGCAGCCCCCACAGCGCATCCAGCACGAATACCGCGAGCAGGCTGCTGACCACGGCACTGGACGCCGCGCGCGGGATTTCCGTCATGGCATGGCCGGCGCGGAAGCCGGCACGGCAGGCAATCAGCGCAATCGTCAGGCCGAAGACCGCGGTCTTCACCAGGCCCATCAGCACCTTGCCCGCCGGCAGGGATTCCGCCAGCTGGCGCAGGTCATTCAGCGCATTGGGGCCCGAGGTCATGAGCGCGGCGGTGAGCATGGCGGCGAAGCCGAGATAGACAGCGAGCAGGAAGCTGGCCAGCACCATGCCGGTCACGCGCGGCAGCATGAGGTAATGCACGGGGCTGACGCCGAATTGCCGCAGCATCCAGATTTCATTGTTGACGCGCATGGCCGCCAGCTCGCTGGCCATGGCAGAAGAGGAGCGGGCAATCAGAATGAGCGCGGTGAGCAGCGGGGCGAGTTCAGACAGCAGCAGGCCGGCCAGCAGGCGCAGCGTGTCCACGCCGCTCTGGCCGAATGTGAAATGCAGTTGGGAAACGATGATGGCGCCGAGGGCGATGCCTATCAGCAGCACCAGCAGCAGCGACTCGATGCCGGTGAAATACAACTGGCGCGCCAGCACACGACGTACCGGCGCGCGGAACCAGTAGCGCAGCGAGAAGACGGAGGCGGTTCTTTCCATCTTCCGCGGCCCGGGATCAGTTGAAGGGATGGCGCAGGACGATGGTTTCGTCGCGGTCCGGTCCGGTGGAAATGATGTCGATGGGGCAGCCCACCACTTCCTCGATACGCTTGATATAGGCGCGGGCATTGGCGGGCAGGCCTTCGATGGTTTTCACACCGACGGTGGACTCGCTCCAGCCCGGCAGCTCTTCATACACCGGCACCACATTGTCGAAGGACTCGGCATCCGACATCAGGCATTCCAGCGAACCCTGCACCTTGTTTTCATAACCGACGCAGACCTTCACGGTCTGCAGGCCGTCCAGCACGTCCAGCTTGGTCAGGCAGAGGCCGGAGATGGAGTTGAGCTCGACGCCACGGCGCAGCACGACGGCGTCGAACCAGCCGCAACGGCGCTGGCGGCCGGTGGTGGAACCGAATTCGTGGCCGACCTTGGCGAGATGCGCACCGACGTCGTCAAACAGCTCGGTGGGGAAAGGACCGGCACCGACACGCGTGGTGTAGGCCTTGGTGATGCCCAGCACATAGTCGAGGTAGAGCGGACCGAAACCGGAACCGGTGGACGTACCGCCGGCAGTGGTATTGCTGGAGGTCACATAGGGATAGGTGCCGTGGTCGATATCCAGCAGCGAACCCTGCGCGCCTTCGAACATGATGTTCTTACCTTCACGACGGAACTGGTGAAGGATGGACGGCACGTCGGCCACGAGATCCTTGAGCTGGTCAGCCCAGGACAGCGCGTCTTCCAGGGTCTTCTGGAAATCGACGGGCTCGGCCTTGTAGTAATTCTTGAGCTGGAAGTTGTGGTAATCCAGCACTTCGCCCAGACGCGCCGCCAGCGTGTCGCGACGGAAAAGGTCGCCAAGACGCAGGCCGCGGCGAGCCACCTTGTCTTCATACGCCGGACCGATGCCGCGGCCGGTGGTGCCGATGGCCGCCTTGCCGCGGGCGATTTCACGCGCCTTGTCGAGGGCAGCGTGGTAAGGAAGGATCAGCGGGCAGGCCGCAGAGACCTTGAGGCGCGCACGCGGATCCACGCCCTTGGCTTCGAGGCCGGCGATTTCCTTGAGCAGCGCATCCGGCGCCAGCACCACGCCGTTGCCGATCAGGCAGAGCACGTTCTTGCGCAGAATGCCGGAAGGAATCAGGTGCAGCACGGTCTTCTCGCCCGCCACCCACAGCGTGTGGCCGGCATTGTGGCCGCCCTGGAAACGCACCACGGCGGATGCATTGTCCGTCAGCAGGTCCACGATCTTGCCTTTGCCTTCGTCACCCCATTGGGTGCCGAGCACGACGACGTTCTTGCCCATATCTGTTCTCGATTACCGCATTTGTCGAAAAAAGGAATTCAAAGCGTGGCGACGCGCCACTGGCCATCCTGCAAGCGCAGCACACGGCCAGCCGTGGCCTCGCCCTCGCCCGGCAGGGCCTGCAGCACGCGCTCGCCCTGCTCGCGCAGCGCCGCGATGGCCGTCCGCAGCGCAGCATCGTCACCGGCCGGAGCCTGGATGACCGCCGCCGCATCGGCGTCGGAAAAATAAGCCAGCAGGCTTTTCAGGTCAGCGCTGAAACCGGTGGCCGGACGGGCGCGGCCGAAGGCTTCGCCGACCGCGTCATAACGTCCGCCCTTGGCGAGTTCCGCACGCGAACCCGGCACATAGGCCGCGAACACCAGGCCGGTGTGGTAGTGGTAGCCACGCAGCTCGGTGAGGTCGAAATACAGCGCCACATCCGCATGCGAAACCTGCAGCGCGGCCGCCACGGCTTCCAGCGACTGCAGCGCCTCATCAATTTCAGGCGCCAGCCCGCCCAGCAGCTTTTTCGCCTGGGCCAGCACGCCGGCATCGCCGGACAATTTCAGCAGAGCTTCAAAACGGGAAGCGGCAGCGCTGTCGGTGACATGTGCCGCCAGGAAATCACGCAGCTCGGCCACGGCCTTGCGCTGGTAGATGTCGAAGAGCTGGGATTCCTCACGCTCACCCAGCTGCGCCAGGCGCGCGAGGCCACGGAAAATCGCCACATGGCCCAGGTCCAGCTGGATGCCGCGGCAACCGGCGATGGCCAGCGACTCCAGCATCAGGCGCAGGATTTCGATATCGCCGGCGACACCGGCATAGCCGTAAAGCTCGGCACCTATCTGCACCGGGCAGCGCGAGGCGGCCAGGGTGGCAGGACGGGTATTCAGGGTGGTGCCGGCATAGCAGTAGCGGGCGGCGCCCTCTACCGGCAGGGAATGCGCATCCAGACGGGCCACCTGCGGCGTGATGTCGGCGCGTACGCCCATCATGCGGCCGGTGAGCTGGTCGGTGATCTTGAAGGTCATGAGGTCCAGGTCATGACCGGAGCCCGTGAGCAGGGAGTCCAGGTATTCCATCAAGGGCGGGAACACCAGCTGGTAGCCCCAGCCTGCAAAGCGGTCCAGCAGACGGCGACGCAGGGCCTCGAGGCGAACGGCCTCAGCCGGCAGGACATCGGCCACCCCTTCGGGCAGCAGCCAGGTATCGACAGGACGGGGCATGGATCAGGGGCCTGGGCAGGAACTCACGGACACAAAAAAACCGGGGCAGGACCCGGTTTGGCGAATATTAGCACGGTAGCCGGGGGCATCCCACCCCTGAGGCCGCAGCCTCCCCACCTGCCGCAGGAGCGGCAGGTGAATGGATCAGGGCAGCAGCCAGTGCAGCACCGGCGGCAGCCAGAAGGCGGTGAGCATGCCGTTCAGGCCCATGCCCAGTGCGGCAAAGGCACCGGCAGTGGGATGCATCTGGAAGGCGCGGGCGGTGCCCACGCCATGCGCGGCCAGGCCCAGGGCGAAGCCGCGGGCGATATCGCTTTTCACGCCCTTGAGCAGGGGCTCGGCCAGCGCCGCGCCCAGCACGCCGGAAAAACCC
>DASUXS010000222.1:0-4311 GCA_036377855.1 Moraxellaceae bacterium | reverse complement strand
CAGCAGAGCAATAAAAAGGCCCCATGGCCGCCTGGCCGGTACCGCAGCCGGTGGAAGTGGCATCGCGGAACAGCACCAGGGTGGGGTCGCGATACTGGCTGCCGCCGGCGGCAAAGATTGCCTTCCAGGTGTCTTCGGTATCTGCCAGCACCACGGCCACCAGTTCACGCGCTTTCTTTTCGCTGTCGGACTCGGTCACCGGGCCGCTGCTGCTGGCGGGTGCCTGGCTGCTGCCCTGCAGGGCTGAGCCGGCCTGCATGACGATGCGCGGGTCTATGCCGAAATAGGAGGCCGCCAGCGCCAGCACGATGATGCCCAGCCCCACGCCGCCCTTGCCGCCGCCCGGAAAACGGGAACCGCGGCGGTCTTCGATATTGCTGCTCTGGCGCTGGTTGTCGGTACGCATGGCGGCTGACCTTTGGGCTTAGAGGTTCTCGTAGCGGTTCATGTCCAGAATGCCCGCCTCGAAGGGCTCGGTTTCCCGGATATAGGCAGTGTAGTCGTGGAACAGCTTCCAGAAGTCCGGATGCGTGCGGCGCACGCCCCAGCGTTTGATGATGGCTTCGAGCTGGTCCAGGCGCGACACCGCCTGCATGGACTGCGAGAAATCATCGATATCCTTTTCCGGCACATTGAAGGCGAAGTTGGGATAGCTGGTCAGTACGCCGGGGAAGATGGTCAGCGTGTCCTTGTCCGGCTGGTAGCGCAATGATTCCGCCGCCATATAGGCCACATTGCTATGCGCGCGGTTGCGCAGCAGGGTGTAGATCTCGCGCTGGCCGCCCTCCGTGTACACACGCAGCACAGTGGCTTCCGGCAGCATGCGTATCACCGGCATCTGCGTGGCCGGACGTGCTGCCATGCGGCTCAGGGCCTGGTCGGCATGACGGGCATAGGCAGGGGCCTGCGGCCGGAAACATTGTTTGCCTTCGCAGCGGTTGATGGGATCGGGCCGCGCATTCAGCGTGCCCACGCGGTTGAGCAGCTGCTGCAGGAATTCTTCCTTGGGCTTGCTGCTGGTGAGACTGATGGCCGTGGGCTGTTTGCGGTCCAGCTTGGGGTAGTACAGCCACATCTTGAGCTTGCCGCTCTTCTGGTACCAGTCATCCATATAGCCCTGGCGCGAGGCCGGCGGCATCAGGCGCAGGAAATTCATTTCCGCGCCATTGCGTATCAGGTCGAAATAGAGACGGGTCTGGGCCTGGTGCGACACCGTGTCGTAGACATTGAAGTTGGCCACCAGGCCGTAATAGGTGCGCTCGAACAGCGGATAGTCCATCCACCACACGGTCTGCGGGAACTCCCCCCACAGGCCTTTCTGCACCAGGGCGCTGTCGTGGTGGCGGTAGATGGAGAGCAGGGCGTTCTGGTTGTGGCCTTCGCCATTCCAGATATCGGCAAAGGTCGGGCCCTTGGGCTCGCGCTTGGCGTAATCCTCGTTACGGATTTCCGTGTAGCGGTTGCGCAGCTTGGTGTATTTGGTCCACTGCGGGAAGAGGTCGCCCAGGCCGTCTTTCTGGCCGGGCACGCCCAGCATGTCGTTCACGCGCTGGCGGTGGTCGGCACTGGTGACATAGAGATCGCTGTCGGGTGTCTGGAAGAAAGCCCAGAAATTGTCGCGTATCACGTCCGTGGCGATATTGCCGCGGCAGACCGGACCACGGATGAAGGTGCGCACGAAATATTCGGCATGGTCCAGCATGAACTGGTAGCGCGCCCGCGATGGAATGGCGGCAAAGGTGGTGAAGGGATTGGCGCGTTCATCCGTGCCATAGCCGGGCAGGCTGCCCACGCTCCAGTTGCTGCTGTAAAAAAGTTCGTGGATGCGGCTGATGCCGGCCGGCGTCAGCGGATAGGTGATATGCGTCTTGTGCACGATGGCGCCCTGTATGGGGCGCAGGCGGTAATAGACAAAAGCATCGGGTGGATCATTGGGCTGCGGCGTGGCGATCAGGCTGATGGGTTTGCCGCTGGGCGTGCGCGAACGCACGATTTCAAAGAAATGGCTGTCCTTGATGTTCTCGAAATAGAGATGCGCCAGGAAAAGATGCTCGTACAGCCAGCGTGACACCAGCTGCTCGCGTTTGCCGGGCTGGTTCAGCAGTTTTTCCCATTCCGCGATCTGTTCTTCTTCGGCCGTGGTGGCCAGCACCGGTTCGCTGTCCACATGAGCGCCTTGCTTCAGCCAGGTGGTGAGCGTGCTGTATTCCTCGGCCGTCAGTCCCGTCACGCCCATGGGCATGCCGCGGTGCGGATATTTGCGCGTGAATTTCGCCAGCTCGTCTTCATTGGCCGGGCACTGGTTGTCGATATCGGTGCCTATGGGGATTTCACTGCTCAGCTTGCTGTTGGGCTCCGGTGCGTTTTGCTGGCCCATGGCCACCACGCGCGCCAGCAGCGAGATGTCGGGCTGGTCGCCCAGCACGGAATAAAAGCCCTTGTCGCGCCAGGCCTGCGTGGTTTCCGCATCGGTGAAGAGGCGGGTGGGGCTTTGCGGCTTGGTGCGCGTGCCGTCATAGACCTTGATCTTGCTAGCGCCGCGCTGCAGGCCGTTGCCGCTGCCCAGGTTGAGCTGGCAGGGCGCGTCGTTGCAGGCATGGCAGGCCACGCATTTGGCGTCGAACAAAGGCTGGATGCTGGCCTTGTAGGAAACAGGAGCTTCCTGGGCGTTAAGCAGCCCTGAAGGCAGCAGCAGGAGGGCGAAGAGGGAGAGGAGCTGGCACAGGGCGCGGTGTGTCAGGCGGGACATGGGCGGGGATCCTTCCGCAGTCAGAATGCCCCCGAGTGTAGCAGCCCGTTTTTTTCAGCAAACTGCCATTTGGTCACCAAAAGGCCCGGCTATCACAGAGTCCGCTCAGACCCTGCTCAGGCCCCGACCGGGCCTGGCAGGAAATGACGAAATCAGAGCTCGATCTGCGTCCCCAGCTCCACCACGCGGTTGGTGGGAATCTGGAAGAAGTCGGTGGCGGCTGCTGCATTGCGCGACATGCCCACGAAGAGTTTTTCCCGCCACATGGCCATGCCCGGTGCCGGCGTGGCGATGATGCGTTCGCGCGACAGGAAGAAGCTGGTGTCCATCATGTCGAATTCCATGTCGTGCGCCGTGCATTCCGCCAGCAGGGCCGGCACGTCCGGCTGTTCCTTGAAACCGTAGTAGCCGGTGATGAGGAAGAAATTGTGCGCCACCTCGGTGACCGTGAGGCGGTCGGCATCGTCCACGAAGGGAATGTCGCGCGTCACCAGCGTCAGCAGCACATTGCGCTCATGCAGGATCTTGTTGTGCTTCATGTTATGCAGCATGGCATGCGGCACGTATTTGTGGCTGCCGGTCATGAAGACCGCGGTGCCCGGCACCGTCTGTACGGAAGAGCCCGCACCGCCTATGGAATTCACGAACAGGCCCAGCGGCATGGTTTCGTTGGCCAGGCGCTCGAAGAGCAGCTCGCGGCCGCGTTTCCAGGTGGACATCACGGTGAAGACGATGATGCCTATCAGCAGCGGGAACCAGCCGCCCTGCAGCACCTTCATGGAGGTGGCGCCGAAGAAGGCCAGGTCCACGATCAGGAAGGGCGCGCCTATCAGCGTCGCCACGATGGGGTTCCAGTTCCACAGCTTGCGCGCCACCACCATGGCCAGGATGGTGTCGCAGATCATGGTCATGGTGACCGCGATGCCATAGGCCGAGGCCAGGTTGCTGGATGAGCGGAAGGTGACCACGAGCAGCACGATGGCGGCCAGCAGGGCCCAGTTCACGGCCGGCACATAGATCTGGCCGATTTCCTTGCTGGAGGTGTGCTGGATGTCGAAACGGGGCAGGTAGCCGAGTTGCACGGCCTGGCGGGTGATGGAGAACACCCCCGAGATCACGGCCTGCGAGGCGATGACCGCCGCCAGGGTGGCCAGGATGACCAGCGGGTAGAGGCCCCATTCCGGCACCAGGCGGTAGAAGGGGTTCTCGATGGCCGTGGGGTCGGTCAGCAGCAGGGCGCCCTGGCCGCAGTAGTTCAGCAGCAGGGCCGGGAAGACCATGTAGAACCAGGCCAGGCGTATGGGACGGCGGCCGAAGTGGCCCATGTCCGCATACAGGGCCTCGCCCCCGGTGATGGTCAGCACCACGGCGCCCAGGGTGATGAAGGCGATGAACTGGTGCTCGGCCACGAACTGCATGGCCCAGAACGGGTTCACGGCTTCCAGCACAGGTGGGGAGCGGCTGATGTTGATCAGGCCCAGCAGGGCCAGGGTGCCGAACCACAGCACCATCACCGGGCCGAAGAGGCGGCCCATGGAGCCGGTGCCATGGCGCTGGATCAC
>DASUXS010000221.1:0-3404 GCA_036377855.1 Moraxellaceae bacterium | reverse complement strand
GATGCCCTTGACGACCTGGCCTTCCTGCAGGTTTTCCAGCAGGGCTTCGCGCTCGGCGGAAGACTCGGCTTCCATCACGGCACGGCGGGACACGACCACGTTGTTACGCTTGGCATCCAGCTTGATGAGCTTGAATTCCAGCTCGCGGCCTTCGAGGTGGGCGGTGTCGCGGATCGGACGGATGTCGACCAGCGAACCGGGCAGGAAGGCGCGGATGGAACCCACATCCACGGTGAAACCGCCTTTGACCTTGCCGGAGATGATGCCGCGCACGATCTCGCCGTTTTCGAAGATCTTTTCCAGACGGGTCCAGGTTTCGGCACGCTTGGCCTTTTCGCGGGACAGCAGGGTGTAACCCATGCCGTTGTCCAGCGCGTCAACCACCACATCCACCTGGTCGCCGATCTGCACTTCGAGTTCACGACGGTCGTTCAGGAACTCTTCGCGGGCGATCACGCCCTCCGACTTCAGGCCGGTGTCCACAGTCACCCAGTCGTCATCGACTGCAACCACGGTACCGCTGATCACGGCTCCCCGTTCGACATCCAGACCTTTCAGGCTCTCTTCAAAAAGAGCGGCAAATGATTCACTCATGTGTAAAAACCTTTTTGATGCTTGCGCATCGCTGCTTTCGTCCACACATGACCAGCTCATGCAGGGCTGTTGATTTCAGTGCCGACATCGCCCTTGCTGGCTGACGCGATACCTGCACTGTTCTACTTTCAATTTACGTTTCTGAAAAGTCCTCCCGACTTTTCAGAAACACGGGCAATCCGGCGCAGGTCCGTATTGCCCTCACGCCAACAGCAGCGCTGCTGCCGTTGCGGCAGAGGCACCCGCCTCTGCATGACTTTGCTCATGTCTGCTTGAGGCAAACACAAATGGACAAAAGCCTTCCCGGTACTTACGCATGGAAGGCTTTCATCCTGAATCTGGGTTGACGACTTTCTTATATAGAGCCGCTTTATTTGAGGTGGCGCTTCAACTCGGGAAGGGCATCCACTTCACGCAGCACCCGGGCCATGACTTCGTCGATGCCGAGCTTGGTGGAATCCAGAACGATGGCATCGTCGGCAGGCTTGAGCGGGGCGATGGGACGGTTGATGTCCCGGTCGTCACGCGCACGGATGTCGTCAACGAGGGCCGGCAGACTAGCACTGAAGCCCTTTTCCAGCAACTGCTTGTACCGGCGCTCGGCGCGGGCTTCGGCAGTGGCCGTGAGGAAGATCTTGAGGCAGGAATCGGGGAAGACCACCGTGCCCATGTCACGGCCGTCGGCCACCAGGCCGGGCTGTTCGCGGAAGGCCTGCTGGCGCTGCAGCAGGCCGGCACGCACCGCCGGCAGGGCCGCCACGATGGAGGCGGCACAGCCGGCCTCTTCGCTGCGGATTTCCGTGGTCACGTCCTCGCCCTCCAGGATGATGACGCCCTCGCCCTGCTCGTTCTGCTGGAACTGCACGTCGAGATGGCCGGCCAGCACTTCCAGGGCCGCCTCATTGTCCAGGCTGACACCGTGGTGCTGGGCCGCCAGGGCCAGCAGGCGGTAGAGCGAGCCGGAGTCCAGAACCTGGAAGCCCAGCAGGGCCGCCAGCCGATGCGCGATGGTGCCCTTGCCGGAGCCGCTGGGACCGTCAATGGCGATCACCGGGGCCGGGCTGGGGGGCATCACGATCTTTTCCACTTCTGCACTCATCTCACATCCTCTGACGCTGGCCGGAACACCCATGCAATCGCCATGGCCGGCAGCGGTTTAAAACCATCCCTGGAACGGGTCCTCCCGACAGGCAGGCAAAGGCCATGCCCGGAGGTCCGGGAAACGCGGGTGCTTTCTATAGAAACCAGGGTAGAAAAGCAACCTTGACCGGCCGGACGGGCCGGGTTCCGCCAACCAGGCCGGGAGTCCGGGCAGTCAGGCCAAGCAGGCACACAAGCCCGGCTGGGACCTTAGTCCTTTTCGGTGACAGAGATATTGAGGCCGGCCCGCTTGGCCAGTCCCGTGAAGTCCGGGAAGCTGGTGGCGTCGTTGGCGCAGTCTTCGATCTCTATGGGGCCGCTGGCACGCAGCGCGGCCATGGCAAAGGACATGGCGATACGGTGGTCACCATGGCTGACCACGCGGCCCGAACCCAGCTGGCCGCCCTGGATGATGATGCCGTCCGGGGTGGGCTGTGCCTGTATGCCCAAAATGGTCAGACCATCTGCCATCACCTGGATACGGTCCGACTCCTTCACACGCAGCTCTTCCGCGCCGGTCAGCACGGTCTCGCCCTCGGCGCAGGCCGCAGCAATGAACAGGGCCGGGAATTCGTCGATGGCCAGGGGCACCTGGTCCTCGGGAATCCTGATGCCCTTGAGCCTGGCGCTGCGGATACGGATGTCGGCCACCGGCTCGCCACCGACTTCGCGCTCGTTGAGCACGGTGAGGTCGCCGCCCATGGCGCGCAGGATGTTGATGACGCCGATACGTGTCGGGTTCAGGCCCACATGCTGCAGGGTCACGTCCGAGCCCTCGGCGATGCTGGCACCGACCATGAAGAAGGCGGCCGAGGAAATGTCTGCCGGCACATCGATCTTGGTGGCGGTGAGCTTGCCGCCGCCCTTCACGGTGACGGTGGCGCCCTGCACTTTCACGTCATAGCCAAAGCCGCGCAGCATGCGTTCGGTGTGGTCGCGGGTCGGGGCCGGCTCGGTGACCACGGTCTCGCCGTCGGCCCACAGGCCGGCCAGCAGCACGCCGGACTTCACCTGGGCCGAGGCCACCGGCATGTCGTAATGGAAGCCCTTGAGCTGGCGCGCGCCCTTGATGGTCACGGGCGGCGTGCCCTTCTCACCCGTGGTCTGGATTTCCGCACCCATGCTGCGCAGCGGCTTGGCCACGCGTTCCATGGGGCGCTTGCTCAGCGAGGGATCACCCGTCATCACGGTATCGAACTTCTGCGCGGACAGGATGCCGGACAGCAGACGCATGCTGGTGCCAGAATTGCCGCAGTAGATGGCACCGGGCGGCGGCTGCAGGCCATGCAGGCCGACGCCATGGATTTTCACTTCGCCGTTGTTCGGGCCTTCAATGACCACGCCCATGTCGCGGAAAGCCTGCAGCGTAGCCAGGGCGTCTTCGCCCTCCAGGAAGCCGCTGACTTCCGTCACGCCTTCGGCCAGCGAGCCCAGCATGATGGAACGGTGGGAAATGGATTTGTCGCCCGGGACGCGCAGTGCGCCATTGAGTTTGCCACCGGGCTGTACGATGAATTCGATGTCTTTCTGCTTCATGGTTTTCGCATAGGCCGTACCGGCCAACATATGGGTGAAATGTTCGCGTGCCGCCTTGGCCCGCGTGAAAATGCCGAGCAGGGCGTCGGAATCATCCTGCTCGATGGCCTGGCGCAGTTCGTCCACGCCGGCGC
>DASUXS010000220.1:0-3291 GCA_036377855.1 Moraxellaceae bacterium | reverse complement strand
CTCGGACAACGTCACCCGCCATTTCGGTCGCCCGCCGGCACCGGGTCCGCGTCGCGGTCCTTCCGATGTGGTGAACACCAATATCATCGGCCACGGCGGCAGCCTGTGGGCACTGGTGGAAGCCGGCGCCTATCCGGTGGAGCTGGATGCCGACCTCAACACTGTGAAGCACGGCCTTTTCGACAGCACGGTGCAGAACGGGTTCACCGCGCACCCGCATATGGATCCGGAAACCGGCGAGCTGCATGCCATCTGCTATGACGGCTTCGTGCACAACCGCGTGCGCTATCTCGTCATCGGCCGGGACCGTATGGTGCGTCGCAATGTCGCCATTCCGGTCAAGCACGGCCCCATGATGCATGACTGCGCGCTGACGACGAAAAACATGCTGGTGCTGGACATGCCGGTGACTTTCTCCGTCACCGCGGCGCTCAAGGGTGCCGGCCTGCCCTATGTCTGGAATCCCTCCCACAAAGCCCGTGTCGGCCGCCTGCCGCGCGACGGCGAAGCCGGCGACATGCGCTGGTTCGATCTCGACGAACCCTGCTTTGTCTTCCATACCTGCAATGCCTTTGAAAAAGACAATGGCGAGACCGTGCTGGACGTGGTGGTGCATGAGCGCATGTTCGACAGCTCCTACCACGGCCCGGAGAAGCAGAATGTGACCTTTGAACGCTGGACCCTGCCAGCTGCCACCGGCAACGTGCAACGCCAGGTGATCTCCCGCGAAACCCAGGAATTCCCGCGTTTCGACGAACGCCTGACCGGCAAGCCCTACCGCTATGCCTATGCCGTCAGCATAGACATCAATTCCCCCTCGCCCAATGCCCTGCTCTGTCATGACCTGCACACGGGCAAGACGCAGCAGCATCGCTATGGCGAAGGCTGGATAAGCGGCGAAGTGGTGTTCGTGCCGCGCCATGAAAAAGCCGCGGAAAACGAAGGCTGGCTGCTGTCCTATGTGCATCGTCTCGATGGCGGCAACAGCCGTGTGGTGATCCTGGATGCGCAGCACGTGGAAGCCGATCCCGTGGCCGTGATCGAGCTGCCGGTGCGCGTGCCACTGGGTTTCCATGGCAACTGGATCGCAACCCAGGGCCAGTAATCCATGAGCCTCTGGCAGCGCGCGCTGCTCCTGTTTTTCCTGCTTCCTTCGTTGGCCTCCGCGCAGACGATCTGCGTCTTCGACCTGGCGGGTGCACAAGGCCCGTTGATGACCGAGCTGCGTGAATACGTACTGGCCGCACAGCGCTGGCAGGTGCCGCTGACCCTGCGCGCCTATGTCGATGAACGCGTGGCCACCGAGGACTTCAAGGCCGGCCAGTGCGATGGCGCCCTGCTTACCGGCATACGCGCGCGCCAGTTCAACAGCTTCACCGGCAGCATAGATTCCGTGGGCAGCCTGCCCGACTACGCCAGCCTGAAATCCCTGCTGCAGACCCTGGCCAGGCCCGAAGCCGCCCCGCTGATGCTGCAGGGCAGCTATGAAACCGCCGGCCTGCTGCCGCTGGGAGCGGCTTATCTTTTTATTCGCGACCGCCGTATCGACAGCGTGGGAAAAATGGCCGGCAAACGCCTGGCCACCCTGGATCATGACCGCGCCCAGCTGCGCATGGCCGAGCGTATCGGCGCGCAGCCGGTTTCTTCCGATGTCACCAACTTCGCCGGCAAGTTCAACAACGGGGTGGTGGACGTGGCCGTGGCACCTGGTATCGCCTATGAACCGCTGGAGCTCTACAAAGGCGTGGGCACCCGTGGCGTGGTGGTGAAAATGCCGGTGGCCCAGCTCACCTTGCAGCTGCTGCTGCGTCCTTCCGCTTTTCCCGCCGGCTTCGGCCAGCGCTCCCGCGAGTATTTCGGCGGCCTCTTCGACCGCAGCCTGGAGCAGATCAAGGAGGCCGAAAGCCTCATCCTCTATTTCTTCCCGCCGCCTGATGGCGACCGCGAGAAATACCGGGAGATGATGCGCGAGGCGCGTATCGCGCTGACGGCTGAAGGCCTCTACGACCGCCGCATGATGGCCCTGATGAAGAAAGTCCGCTGCAAACGCGAACCCCAGCAATCCGAATGCAGCGAGAACCGCGAATGAAGCCGCAGCACCTGCTCCTGCCCCTTCTGCTGTGCTTCGCCTCCCCCGCGCTGGCCGACGAGACGGACTGCAAAGCCGCCAACGCCCTGTTGCAGCAATTCCTGTCCGGCCTGCGCGCCCACCGCCTGGACCAGGTCGGCAGCCTGCTGGCCAAGGACATGGCGGTGCGCGTGGAATGGCTGGACAGCGAACCGGTGAAGCAGTTCACGCTGAGCCGCGAAGACTATCTGCAGCAGATGAAAGCCACCTGGCATTTCGGCAGCGCGGAAACCCTTGAAGCCGGACCGGTACGCTGGCAAGTGGAAAACACCGCCTGCATCGCCCTGCTGACCGTGAAGGAAAACCGCCGCATCCTGGACACGCCCACCGGGCAGGAAAACCAGCTGCGCCTGCGCCTGGAAAACCTGCCTTCTGAAAAGCAGGGCAACGGCTGGCGCATCACCGCCATCAACACACGTACGAAGACCTGGTAATGCGCCGCCTCTATCAATTCCCGCTGTCGCTCTATTGCGAGAAAACGCGCTGGAACCTGGACTGGAAAGGCCTGGGCTGGGAGCCGGTCAACCTCATTCCCGGCCCGCATGCTTTCACGGCCTGGCGGCTGGCACAGCAACAGACGCTGCCCATCCTGGTTGACGGCGGCCAGAAGGTCGGCGACTCCACGGAAATCGCGCTCTATCTCGACAGCCGTTATCCACGGCAGGCCCTGCTGCCGGCACAAAGCGCACAGCGGCAGAAAATCCTGGCGCTGGAAGCGCAGTTCGACGACTTGGGTGAGGATGTACGACGCTGTGTCTGGAGCCTGGCGGTGGAAAGCGACAGCGTGGACCGGCTTTTCTTCCACGGCTATTCAGCGCGCCAGAAAACCCTGGGCCACTGGATGCGCCCCGTGCTGCGCCAGATGATACGCCACCGTTTCGGCGTGTGGCCGGTGGAGGTCGATGTCTCCTGGCAGAAGGTGATGAACACGCTGCAGGAAGTCGAAACCCATCTGCGCGGCGATCCCTCGCGCTATCTGGTGGCTGACCGTTTCACGCTGGCTGACCTCACCGCCGCCAGCATGCTGGCACCGCTGGTGGGGCCCGCCGGCAGTCCCTGGACCGACAAGCGCCTTCCGGACGAAGCCGTGAAATCCAATAACGCCCTGCGCCAACGCCTGCGGGCCACCGTGGCGGGACAATGGGTGGCACGCGTTTACCACG
>DASUXS010000219.1:0-3743 GCA_036377855.1 Moraxellaceae bacterium | reverse complement strand
TTCTATTTCACCGATGCCCTGTGGCCGGATTTCGACGCCGCCGAACTGGATCGCGCCCTGGCGGAATTCGCCGGCCGCCAGCGCCGTTTTGGCCGGACTTCGGAACAGGTCGAGAGTGTCTCCCAGGGGTAAACCGTGAAGCCCGAGCTGCGCCAGCGCATCATCACCGCTCTAGTCCTGCTGCCCATCGTCATCTGGTGTGTGTTTTTCGCGCCCACGCTCTGGGCCTTCCGTATTTTCGCCGGCGCCATCGTGGTGGTGGGCGCCTGGGAATGGACGGCCATGATGGGCTGGAAGCAGCCCGCCCTGCGTGCCCTGTATGCCGCCGGCGTGCTGGTGGCGCTGGCGGCCCTGGCCTTCCTGCCGCTGGAGCGTCCTGTCACTCTGCTTATCCTCGGTGTCGCCGTGCTGTTCTGGCTGCTGGCGCACCGCGTGGTACGCGGCTATCCCGGCAATGCCAAGTTCTGGGCGGTGACGCCGCTGCTGGCGCCTTTGGGCTTTGTGCTGCTGGTGCCTGCCTGGCTGGGCCTGACCCTGCTGCACGGCCTGTCGACCTGGTGGCTGCTCTATGTGCTGCTGCTGGTCTGGGGCGCGGATACCGGCGCCTATTTCGCCGGTCGTGCCTGGGGCAAGACCAAGCTGGCGCCCAGCGTCAGCCCGGGCAAGACCCTGGAAGGCTTTTTCGGCGGCCTGGCCCTGACCATGGCACTGGCGCTGGCGGTTGCCTTCTATCGCGACCTGGCCGGCCAGCGTTTCTTCGCCTTCCTCGGCCTGTCCCTGCTCACCGTGCTGGCCTCGGTGCTGGGTGACCTTTTCGAATCCATGGTCAAGCGCAATGCCGGCATCAAGGATTCGGGCAGCATCTTCCCCGGCCATGGCGGCGCCCTGGACCGTATCGACAGCCTGACCGCGGCGGCCCCGGTGTTTGCCCTGGGCTGGCTGCTGGCCCAGGGTTTCTGAACCATGGACTCCGCTGCACCGCAACGCCTTACCGTCCTCGGTGCCACCGGCTCCATAGGCCAGAGCACCCTGGATGTGGTGGCCCGCCATCCGGAACGTTATGAAATCCATGCCCTGACCGCGCACCAGCGGGTGGAGGCCCTGGCCGAGCTGTGCCAGCGTTTCCGGCCGCGCCATGCCGTGGTCTGCACGGCGGACGATGCGCAGCGTTTGCAGAAGCTGCTCGCCGGCCTGCCGACGCAGGTGCATTACGGCGAACAGGCCCTGGTGGAGGTGTCTTCGTCGGCCGACGTCGATGTGGTGATGGCCGCCATCGTCGGCGCCGCCGGCCTGCTGCCCACGCTGGCCGCGGTGAATGCCGGCAAGCGCGTGCTGCTGGCCAACAAGGAAGCGCTGGTCATGTCCGGCGCCCTGTTCATGGAGGCGGTGCAGCGCCATGGCGCCACGCTGCTGCCCATAGATTCCGAACACAACGCCATCTTCCAGTGCCTGCCCGGCCCTTACCGCTGCGGCGCCGATGCCGCCGGTGTCGAGCGCCTGCTGCTCACCGCCTCGGGCGGCCCGTTCCGGCAATGGAGCCTGGAGCAGATGCAGGCGGCCACGCCGGAACAGGCGGTGAAGCATCCCAAATGGTCCATGGGCCGCAAGATTTCCGTGGACTCCGCCACGCTCATGAACAAGGGCCTGGAGCTGATCGAGGCCTGCTGGCTGTTCGGCGTGACGCCGGAACGCGTGCAGGTGGTGGTGCATCCGGAAAGCATCATCCATTCCCTGGTGCAGTATGTGGACGGCTCCACCCTGGCCCAGCTCGGCAATCCTGACATGCGCACGCCCATCGCCCTGGGCCTGGCCTGGCCCGAGCGTGTTGCCGCCGGCGTGCCGGCCCTGGATCTTTTCGCCACCGGCCAGCTCAATTTCGAGGCGCCGGACGAGGCCCGTTTCCCGGCCCTGCGCCTGGCGCGCGAGGCCATGCAGGCAGGGGGCTGTGCGCCCGCCGTGCTGAATGCCGCCAACGAGATCGCCGTCGCTGCCTTCCTCGATGGCAAGCTGCGTTTCACCGACATTCCCCGTCTTATAGAGCAGACACTTACAGAATTCCCAATGATGCCGGCGGACCAGCTCTCCAGAATCCTGCAGGCGGATAACGCGGCGCGAGAGCAGGCCCTCCGGCTGCTGTCGGCGTGGCGCTGAGGGTGATTGATGAGTGTTTTCTACATGGTGCTGGCGGCCGTCATCGTACTGGGGCCGCTGATCGCCATTCATGAGTTCGGACATTTCTGGGTGGCGCGCCGTCTGGGCGTGAAAGTGCTGACCTTTTCCATAGGCTTCGGTCCTGCCTTCCTGAAATGGAAAGACCGCAAGGGCACGCAATACCAGGTCGCGGCCATTCCCCTGGGCGGCTTCGTGCGCTTTGCGGATGAACGCGAGGGCGAGGTGCCGCCGGAAGACCTGCCCAAGGCTTTCAACCGCCAGCCGGTGTGGGCACGCATGGCCATCGTGGCCGCCGGCCCGCTGATCAACCTGGCCTTTGCCGTTTTCCTTTACTGGATCATTTTCCTGCAGGGCACGGAAACGCTGCGCCCCATCGTCGGCCGGGTGCTGCCGCAGACGCCGGCCGCCATGGCGGGCATGGAGTCCGGGGACGAGGTGGTGGCTATCGATGGCAAGCCGGTCGCCGACTGGGAAGCCATCAACTATGCCCTGATCGACCGCATGGGCGAGTCCGGCGAGTTGCATATCAGCCTGCGTCCGCAGGCCGGTGGCGAGGCCCGTGACCTTACCCTCAACCTGAACCATTTCCTCAGCGGCAAGGAGGTTGATCCCTTCCGTGAGGTCGGCTTCACGCCCTGGCAGCCTTCCTTCGAGCCGGTGATAGGCGAAGTGGTGGAGGGGGGCGCCGGTGCCCGCCAGGGCCTCAGGGCGGGTGACCGCTTCCTGGCCGTGGACGGCAAGCCGGTCAAGACCTGGCAGGACTTCACCGAAGTGGTGCGTGCCCAGCCGGAGCAGAATGTGGAGGTCACGGTGCTGCGTGATGGCCGTGAACTGTCACTGCGCCTGACCCCCACCGGGGAAAAGGACGACCAGGGCATCGTGCGCGGCAAGCTCGGCATCGTGCTCAAAGAGCAGCCCGTCAACATCCCCGACAGCTATCGCCAGTCGGTGCAGTACAACCCCGTGCAGGCCCTGGGCCTGGCTTTTGAAAAGACCGGCAAGCTTATCGTTTTCACCCTCGAGTCCATGGGCAAGATGCTGCAGGGGCTGATCAGTGTGAACAACTTGAGCGGCCCTATCACCATTGCTAAAGTGGCGGGCCAAACCGCGGCCATGGGCTGGGAGGCGTTGCTGGGCTTCATGGCACTGCTGAGTGTCAGCCTGGGCGTGCTCAACCTGTTGCCGATCCCTGTGCTGGATGGCGGTCACCTGGTCTATCACGCCATCGAAGGCGTGATGGGGCGTCCGGTGTCCGAACGCATGCAGATGGTGGGGCTGCGTATCGGTGTCGCGATGCTGATGAGTCTTATGCTCCTGGCGATATTCAATGACCTAAGCCGCCTGTGAGCGCGGAGTTTCCCTTTTTATGAATTTTTCCCGGGGCTGGCCGTACGCCGTGTGCGGTGTGGCTGCAAGTGCGTTTGCGTCTTTTGCCTGTGCTGATGACAGCAGTTTTGTCATCCGCGATATCCGCCTCGAGGGGCTGGCTCGTCTGTCTGCAGCCAGTGTTTACGGCAGTCTGCCGCTAAGTGCCGGCGACACCGCCGATGCCGCCAAGATCGCCGATGCCG
>DASUXS010000218.1:0-3705 GCA_036377855.1 Moraxellaceae bacterium | reverse complement strand
TGCTTAAGGCCCGCTGCGACTTCCGGAGATTCCCGCCTTCGCGGGAATGACGTTTTCACGGGTCTGTGGATGTATTGCTGAACGGCCCTTCGACAAGCTCAGGGCGAACGGCATCGGCAGAAAACCCAATAAAAAAGCGGCACCCGGTCTCCCGTGTGCCGCCCGCAAGAAAAGCCCCGGCGCTCTACCGGGGCCATCAATTTGCGCAGGAACCCTTCGTTTGCGCAGCAGCCTTTCCTTAAGCCGCCTGCTTGTCCTTGTTCGCCAGCGGATTGTTCTTCACCAGACCCATATTCCACTGCTGCTCCAGCACACCGGGTCCGAAATCCTTGCTGCCGCCCAGCACTTCCGCCAGGCCCTGGAAGTAGGCCGCTTCTTCCAGGATGAGGATGTACTTGGAGACATCGATGATGTTCTTGCCCCAGAAGGTCGCGCCGCCATTGGCTTCCAGGATGGCGGGGGTGTGTTCGTTCTCGCGGATCTTTTCGTTGATGAAAGCCGATTCACCGCCACGACGGTCGATATAGATGGGGATTTCGCGGGCCAGGGTCTGGCGCTGCGCCGGCGCGTACAGCAGCGGCAGCACGCGATGGGCGCCGGCCCAGGCGCCGAGATAGGGGCCATGCACGTGGATGACCACGTTCACGTCCGCGTTTTCCTTGAAGACATCGGCATAGCGCAGGCCGGCGCCGCGGGATTTCGGGCTGCCGTGGTAAACGGTGCCGTCGAAGCCGGCGACGATGGGGCGGGCTTCCTGGTCATCGGCCCAGGCATCGGGAGCGTGTATGGCCACGACTTTGTCTTCGCCGGGCACGCGCTGGTAGATCTGGTAGGTGTAGGTGGCGGACAGCGTGCGGGTTTCCTTGAGCACGCGGAAGGCTTTTTCGAAATCGCGTTTCACTTCGCTGACAAAGGCCAGCA
The DNA here is from genome assembly GCA_036377855.1 of Moraxellaceae bacterium. Taxonomy (GTDB): domain Bacteria; phylum Pseudomonadota; class Gammaproteobacteria; order Pseudomonadales; family Moraxellaceae; genus UBA2031. Next base: position 2,784 of record DASUXS010000218.1, on the reverse strand, counting down.
GGGAAGCGCTGTTGTTGGGGGTCTGTTCAGACATGACGGTATTCCTGGCAGCGGGGAGGCGTCCTCCCGGGGTGTTCGGGCCGCGGTGGCGGCAGGCAGTGGGGAATTGCAGGACATATGCCAACTGCCGTCATCACGCGCCATGCCTTGCGGGGCGCGGCTTGGCGGGAAAATCCGGGAGCGCGCCGTGCGCAGGAACACCGGCCCGCTGTTGAAAAGCAAACAGCCCCTGCTGGTGATGCAACAGCAGGACGGACATCGCCGTCCGCCAGGCCGCGCCGGCCGGGACTTTCGTCCTGTGGCATGCCGCCTGCTTAGCAAACCCTTCCTGAATTTTTTCCGGCCTGCGGGCCGGTGCTTTTGCACGCCTGCCTTTCCATCAGCCGGAGAGCCGGGCCGGAGTCACCGATGAATGCAGTCACCTCGGCACAGGCCATCGCGGCGCTGTCCTCCCCCGTCCTCCGCCTGCGCGGCATACACAAGCATTTCCAGCTGGCCCGCGGCCCGCTGCATGTGCTGGATGATATTGCGCTGGAGGTGCGGCCCGGTGAGTTCATCTGCATCGTCGGCGCCAGCGGCTGTGGCAAGTCCACCCTGCTGCGTCTTGTCGCCGGCCTGGATCGCGACTATGCCGGCAGCATCGATTACGAAGGCCGTGCGGTGACGGGCACGGCGCTGGAGCGCGGCTTCATTTTCCAGGAGCACCGGCTGTTTCCCTGGCTGACGGTGGAGGAGAACATACGCCTGGCCTTTGCCGCCACGCGGGTGCCGGCGGCGGAACAGAAGCAGCGTGTGGCTGAGCAGATACAGCGCGTCGGCCTGGAGGGTTTCGAGAAGGCCTATCCGCACCAGATTTCCGGCGGCATGGCGCAGCGTGCGGCGATTGCCCGCGCGCTGGTGAACCGCCCTCGCCTGCTGTTGCTGGACGAGCCGCTGGGGGCGCTGGATGCGCTGACGCGGCTGAAGCTGCAGCAGGAATTGCAGCGGCTGTGGCAGGAGTCCGGCGTCACCATGATCATGGTGACGCATGATATCGAGGAGGCGGTGTTCCTGGCGGATCGCATTGTCGTGCTGGATTCGCGGCCGGGGCGTATCCGCCGCATTGTGGATGTGCCCTTGCCGCATCCGCGGGAGCGTACGCATACGCAGTTCAATGCCATCAAGCGGGATGTGCTGGGGGATTTTTCGGCGCTGACGGACGATGGTAAGGCGCGGGCAGAGGCCAAGCCGGTGGCCGCGGACTGGTATCGCCGTTTGGCTTGGTGAAGCAGGCCCGCTCTCTAGATAAGCTGTCGCCCCGGCGAAGGCTGGGGCCCAGTGCCTTTAGCTGCCTATGCCGTGCTCTGTTGCTGGTGTTGGAGGTTTCTTTTCTAAAACCCTGTTTACGCGTGCTGGCCTTTGCTTTTGCACTGCCCCGGGGGTGCGGGATCCTAAGCCCCTCCTGCTCTGGCTATTAACTCTGGCATTGGTAACTCCAGCATCAGAGCTACCAACCCAACTGTCGCCCCGGCGGAGGCCGGGGCCCAGCGTCTTTAGCAGCCTCTGCTGTGCTCTGTTGCTGATGGTTGGGATTTCTTTTCTAAAACCCTGTTTACGCGTGCTGGGCTTTGCTTTTGCCTTGCCCGGGAGTGCGGGGATTCGGGCCCAATCTCGACCAACGGTGAAGTGCTCCGACTGGGTTGCTCCCGTTGCTTATTTAGCTAGGGCGGTGCGCCTCCCGCGGGGCCCTATTTCTTTTTTTCACACCCTCGCGCAGCGAGGTGAACGTCGGCTCTGCCGACGGCCCGAAGGGTGAGGCCGCAGGCCGAATAAAAAAAGAAATAGGGGAAAGAAAAGTTGGCTCCTGCGGAGGGCTCTGGCCGGTGCGGTATAAACGCGCCCAGGCCGATTTTGAGAGGCTATATGAGGAGATGGGTCAGACGCTGATGCGTGCCGCCAATATGCTTTGTCGCAGCTGCGACTGGTCTATACCGCGTGGCGCTGGCAGCTGGCGCCAGAACTGCTGCAATACTTTCTCCAGGCGCTGCAGGACAGCGGGCTGCCATTGCAGCTGGCCGCTGCTGTCGCGCCTGGCTTCTTCCTCGCTGGCATGCAGGCTTTCACTCACGATAACCGCCTTCAATACGCTGAGCACGGGACGCAGCCCGTGGTCGACGGCGAGCTGGTGGCGTTTGCTGCCGCCGGTGGACAGCGTCAGCACCACCTTGTCCTTGAGGCCGCGTTCGGGCAGCACATCCAGCAGGGCTTTCAGGCCGGCGCTGAATGAAGCCTTGTAGACGGGTGTTGCCAGCAACAGGCCATCAGCCCGCGCCACGGCATCATTCCATTCCTGCAAGGAAGGACTGCTGATATGCGGGGCCAGCAGGTCTTGCGCGACAAAATCCTCGAGGCGGAAATAGCGCACTTCGGCGCCCTGTGCCTGCAGGCGGGCGATGGCGATTTCCAGGAGGGCGCGGGAGCGTGAGGAGGAGCGGGGGCTGGCGGCAAGGGCCACAAAAAAGGAAGCCATGGAATTTCCGGCGCAAACAGGACGGCGCAAATAAGACGGGAGGGCGGGAAATTCTATGCAGCGGCGTGGGTGCTGCCAAAGAACGATTGGTTGCATGCATATGCCGGCAGGGTGACAGCAGCAGCTTCGCAACTTACAGGCATTAAAAAACCGGCAGTAGCCGGTTTTTTAATGCCTGTCTCCGTGTCGCCCCGGTACCCGCAGGGCATAAATTTCGGCCGGGGTCCTGTGCCTTTTTCTGACGCTGCGAAAGACGCTGGGCCCCGGCCTTCGCC
>DASUXS010000217.1:0-3978 GCA_036377855.1 Moraxellaceae bacterium | reverse complement strand
GGCACCGCGGTCTTGCAGGAGAGTGCTAAAGACGCTGGGCCCCGGCTTTCGCCGGGGCGACAGTGTAGTCAGTAGCAGGGGGCAGGGTTTTCTCTAGAAGAACGCTGCACCTCAGCCCTTCGCATGCTTCACATTCATGCTGATATCCGCACGGAACACATCCTTGCCGCCGGTATCCCGCACCATCACCGTCACCACCACATCCCCCTCACGGCTCCAGTCCACGCCGCTGCCATCGGCCGTGGCCACCAGGTCGGTCTTGGCCTTGGCCAGGTACTGCACTTTCATGCCGGCCGGAATCCAGCGCGCGCCTGCGGGAATGGAGACATCGGTGAGCAGGCCGCCGGCCAGCTCGGCCATATTGCACATGGCGATGGCATGCACGGTGTGCAGATGGTTTTCCACGGCGCGGCGTTTGCGCATGGCCACCGTCACCAGGCCCGGGCGCAGCTCGGTGACATGGGGACGTATGCTTTTGAAATAGGGCGCGGCGGCGCAGACGCCGCGGCTGAACAGCCAGGTACCGGCGGGCAGGGGTTTGAGGCGGTTGAACATGGCCAGGGCATTCATCATGGCGGCAGCATCCTTGGGGAAGATGACTAGAATATTATTCTAATCAAGGGCTGCCGGGAAGCCTGGGTGGGCGTTCAGCCCGGCGGTGGCAGGTCCCGCAAGGGTTTGGAAAGACGGTTGGGGTGGGCGGGCGTGATGCCGCGATAGCGTTGCAGCAGTGCCGGCATGTCGCGCTCCAGGTCGCCGCTGGGCTGCAGGCTGTCCAGGATGATGATTTCACGGCGGGCGTAATCGAAGGCCACCGGCAGGATAGGCACGCCAGCGCGGTGGGCTATCCAGTAGAAGCCACTCTTCCAGCTCTCTGCCGCATGCCGGGTGCCTTCGGGGGCGATGGCCACCATGAGCTCCGGCTTCTCGGCGAATTTGCCGGCGGAGAAGGCCACCAGGTCGCGGTTGTCGCCACGGTTCACGGGCAGGGCGCCGAACCAGCGCATCAGGCCGGCCACAGGCCAGCGGAAGGCCGAGTGCTTGACGAAAAAAGAGATGCGCAGGCCCAGGGCCAGCATGCTGGCGACGGTCAGCAGCCCGTCGTAGTTGGAGGTATGCGGCGCCACGATGGCCACGGCCTGCCGCACATTGGGCAGCGTGCCGCGGATACGCCAGCCCAGCAGCCAGAGCATGAAAAGGCCCAGGCCTTTGCTGAAGGCATTGCCGCGTTGCGGCAGCAGGGGCGGAACCGGGACAAGGCGCGGGGACATGGCGGGCCGGAGGCGGGGAACGGAAGCGGAGTCTACCAGCTGCCGGAGGCGCCACCGCCCCCGAAACCACCACCCCCACCGGAAAATCCGCCGCCCCCGCCACAGCTGCCCCTGCCGAAACCACCTCCGCCGAAGCCGCCGGCGCGACCGCTGCTGCTGGCGAAGATGGCCGCAAAGATGGCGGCAAACAGGGCCACGGCAATGACGGCGCCCAGGATCAGCGCCAGGCTGAGGGCCACGCCGAAACCGGCCACGGCGCCAAAGCCGCGGCCCAGCATCGCGCGCACCACATAGCCCGCCACGATGCCGGCCACGATGGCGATGATGATGAGGTTGTCGTTGCCGGAGCCGCGCTTTTTCGCTGTAGGCGCCGGCAGGTTTTCACCGTTGATGAGCTTGATCAGCGCATCGCAGGCGGCATTGATGCCGCCGGCAAAATCCCCCTGGCGGAAATACGGCGCCATGATGTCGTCCAGCACCTGGCGGGCACGCGCATCCGGGATGGCGCCCTCGAGTCCATAGCCGACCTGCAGGTTGCTGCGGCGGTCCTGCGTGGCGATGACCAGCAGCACGCCGTCATCCACGCCCTTGCGCCCCAGCTTCCACTGGTCCGCGACACGGAAGCCGTAGCTGAAGATGTCCTCGGGCTGCGTGCTGGGCACGATGAGCACGGCGACCTGGCTGCCTTTCTCCTGCGCGAAGGCCAGCAGCTTCTGGTTCAGCGCCTGCGCGTCGGCGGTGCTGAGCAGGCCGGCCTGGTCGGTGACGGGCGCGGCCAGGGCCGGCACGGGCAGGGGCTGGCCGTCCTCGGCATGGGCGAGGTTCAGGCCCAGCAGGGGCAGCAGCAGGAGAAAGGCGAACAGGCGCATGAGAGGATTGTCCGTAGGAGCGGCTTCAGCCGCGAACATCAGCCCGACTAAGGCCGGGGTGGTTCGCGGCTGAAGCCGCTCCTACGGTGTTTTTCACTGGGCCGGCTGGGTAGCAGGAGCGGGTGCCGGCGCCGGCGCGCCGAAATCCACCGTCGGCGCCTTGCTGATGCTGGCCTCGTTTTCCACCGTGAAATTGGGCTTGGTGTTCAGGCCGAAGACCTTGGCGGTGAGGTTGGAGGGGAAGGAGCGCACCGTGGAGTTATAGGCCTGCACGCTCTGGATGTAGCGGTTGCGCGCCACGGTGATGCGGTTTTCCGTGCCCTCGAGCTGGGTCTGCAGGTCGCGGAAGTTCTGGTCGGCCTTGAGCTGCGGATAGTTTTCCGCCACCACCAGCAGGCGCGACAGGGCTGAGGTCATCTCGCCCTGGGCGGCCTGGAATTTCTTGAAGGCGCCTTCATCGTTCACCAGCGAGGCATCGGCCTTGATGCCCCCTACACTGGCGCGGGCATTGGTGACGGCGATCAGCACGTCCTTTTCATGGGCGGCATAGCCCTTCACCACATTGACCAGGTTGGGCACCAGGTCGGCGCGGCGCTGGTACTGGTTCACGACCTCTGACCAGGACGCCGTCACGGCCTCGTCCTGCTGTTGCAGGGTGTTGTAGCCGCAGCCGTTCAGGCTCAGGGCGGCCAGGGCCAGGAGGGGCAGGAGCAGGTAGCGCAGGGCGGGGATCATGGTATGGGTCCGCAGTGGTGGCTGATGGCAAGAAGATAGGGGGGGCGGGCGAAATTACAAGTGCGGCTTGGTGTGCGGCCGGCCCTGTCCGGCGCTATAGTCGGTCCATCCTCTGGGTACCTGACAACATGAACAAGCCCGTAGCCAAAACCCCCTTCTCCTTCCGTGTCGACCTGCGCTGGTGCCTGGACGAGCTGATGAAAGACGGCCGCATCAGCCAGCGCGATGCCAACCTGGCGTCCACCACGCCGCGCTCACGCGAGCAGATCAACTGGCATCCCCTGCAGGTGATCGCCAATTTCAAGTTTGCCGATGAGGCCGGCGAGGGCACGCTGACCCTGGATGTGCTGACCAAATGGCTGGCGGATCGCGCCGCGCAGCCGGTCTTCCATATCGACCCGCTGAAGATCAAGGCCGGCGATATCACCAAAGTGATGTCCTATAAATACGCGGAGCGCCACGGCGTGCTGGCGGTGCGGGTGACGCCGGACGAAGTGACCATCGCGTCCGCCCAGCCCTTCCACAGCGACTGGGAGACCGATGTCCGGCAGACCTTGCGCGGCAAGGCCATCAGCCGCGTGGTCGCCAACCCCGAGGACATCCACCGCTACACCATCGAGTTCTACCGCCTGGCACGCGCCATCGAAGGTGCCGCTGGCAGCGATGCCGTGTCGGATCGCTATATCGGGAATTTCGAGCAGCTGCTGGAGCTGGGCAATGCCGCCACGGCGGATGCCAACGACCAGCACATCGTCAATATCGTGGACTGGCTCTTCCAGTACGCCTTCGACCAGCGCGCTTCCGACATCCACCTGGAGCCGCGCCGCGACATCGGCCGTGTGCGTTTCCGCATCGACGGCGTGCTGCACAATATCTACGAGTTCCCGCACCTCATCATGAATGCGGTGGTGTCGCGCATCAAAATCCTGGGCCGCATGAATGTGGCGGAAAAGCGCAAGCCGCAGGACGGCCGCCTGAAGACGCGCAACACCAAGGGCCAGGAAACCGAACTGCGCCTGTCCACGCTGCCCACCGCCTTTGGCGAAAAGATGGTCATGCGTATCTTCGACCCGGACGTGCTGGTGCGCGGCTTCAAGGACCTG
>DASUXS010000216.1:0-5404 GCA_036377855.1 Moraxellaceae bacterium | reverse complement strand
CACGCTGGCGGAAAACGGCTGGGGCACCCTGCAGACGCGTCGCCTGCGCGCCTGATTCCCCGCTTCACCGGTCCGGTGCCGTCGGCAGGACGACGTTTTTTGCCGACGAGCGCCGCGGCTGTTGCATAGGTCGCGCCGCCCTCTCCTGATAAATTGGCAGTCATCCCGACAGGATTGGGCCCGTACTTCGGGCCTGGAGCGGGAGTTGGCGGCCGGCGTTTCCGGCCAGGCGGCGGAGACTGCAGTGGCCGAAAGAGCGCGGGATGAGTCAGGCTTCAAACGTGCCCAGCCCTGGGTGCTGGGCATCACGGTGGCACTGCTGGTGTTCGCGCTGGCCGAGCTGCTCATCCATCTTGAGCGTTCCCGTGAATTCGAAGCCGCCCAGGCCCGCCTGCAGATTGAAGCCAGCGCCATGCGTGCGCGCCTGGAGTCCGAACTCAACAGCACTTTCTCCGTCGGCCTCAGCGCCGCCTCCCTGGTGTCCGCCAAACCCGATTTCGATACCCGCGATTACGAACGCCTGGCGCAGAGCCTGGCCTCCTGGCATCCCGGCCTGCGCAATATCGCGCTGGCGCCGGACAACATCATCCGCCATGTCTATCCCCTGGCCGGCAACGAAGCCGCGCTGGGCATCAATCTCGAGGAGGTGCCCAACCAGCGTGAAGGCGTGCTGCGCATGCGCCATGACTGGAAGCCCTTTGTCAGCGGTCCCATCAATCTCGTGCAGGGCGGGGTCGGTCTCGTGCATCGCGTGCCGGTGATCGTGATCGGCGCGGACAATACCGCGCGCTACTGGGGCCAGGTGTCGGTGGCGCTGGATGCCGAGCCGGTGTTCAGGAAAGTGGGGCTCACCAGCGATCCGCAGGTGGTGTATTCCCTGCGCGGCCGTGACGGTCGTGGTGCGGACGGTGATGTGTTCTTCGGCAGCGAAGATGTCTTCAGTGATCCGCAGGCGTTGAAGATGAATGTGGTGCTGCCCGGGGGAACCTGGCAGCTGGCCGCCATCTGGCGTGAATCCGCGCAGGCTTTTTCGCTGCGGCTTTTCCTCTGGCATGTGCTGGCGGTGCTGCTGGCGGTCTGCGGCGGCGGGCTGGTGGCCTATGCCGCGCGCGGGCAGCAGCGCCTGCAGGTACTGGCCAGCCACGACAGCCTGACCGGCCTGGCCAACCGCCACCAGTTCCTGGTGCAGGCGGAGAGCTTCCTGGCCCTGGCCTCGCGCCACAACCTTCCGTTCACGCTGCTCAATCTCGATCTCGAAGGCTTCAAATGCATCAACGATGATTTCGGCCATGAAGTCGGCGATGCCATGCTGGTGCATGTGGCCGCGCGTGCGCGCGAATGCCTGCGCGCCTCCGACCTGATCGCGCGTTTCGGCGGCGACGAATTCCTGGTGCTGCTGCCCGACACCGAACCGGGTCCGGTGCTGGATGCCCTGCTGGACCGCCTGCGCGAAGCCGTCGGCCAGCCGCTGACCGTGCGCGGCCATACCTTGAGCGTGGGCATCAGTGTTGGTATCGCCAGTTATCCGCGCGATGGTTTCAGCCTGGCCGAACTGATGCGCATCTCCGATTTCAATATGTATGCCGACAAACGCCTGCGCAAACGCAAGGGTGATATCGAGTGGGATCCCATTCCCTGAGCGAGTGTTTGCGCTGCGGTTTAACTGGACAGAGTTAACAACCCCGTTGCTGCATCGAGTTCACTGAATACAGCTAACAACTCCACTGTCGCCCCGGTGAAGGCCGGGGCCCAGCGTCTTTGCTTTTTCCCAACGCCGCTAAAGGCACTGGGCCCCGGCCTTCGCCGGGGCGACAGATGGGTTAGTAGTTGGCAATAGAGCTGGTAGCTAAAGTTTCGTCATGAAAAAAGGGCCGCATCATGCGGCCCTTTTTGCTGGATAGCGTGCGCACAGGCTTAACCCTGCTGCAACCCCTTGCGCCCCGCCCAGTCGCGCGCAAACTGCGACGCCGTGCGCCCCGAACGGTTGCCGCGCAGCTGCGCCCACTGCAGCGCTGCCATGCGGCTGGTTTCATCCAGCGGCATATCGTATTTGCCCAGCCAGGTTTCCACGGTGCGCAGGTAGTCGTCCTGGTTATTGGGATAGAAGGTCAGCCAGAGGCCAAAACGGTCCGACAGCGAAATCTTGTCCTCCACGGCCTCGCCGGGATGGATTTCACCATTCTCCACATAATGCGCCTGCTGGTTTTCCGCCTGGTATTCCGGCAGCAGGTGGCGGCGGTTGCTGGTGGCGTAGATGATGACATTGTCGGCGCCGGCATGCAGGCTGCCGTCCAGCGTGGTCTTGAGGGCGCGGTAGCTGGCATCGTCATCGCTGAAGGAGAGGTCATCGCAGTAGACGATGAAACGCTCGGCGCGGGCATGCAGCTGCTCGACAATATCCGGCAGCTCGTGCAGCAGGTGCTTGTCCACTTCCACCACGCGCAGGCCTTCGGCTGCGAATTCATTGAGCAGGGCTTTCACCAGCGAGGACTTGCCGGTGCCGCGACTGCCGGTGAGCAGCACGTTGTTGGCCGGCAGGCCTTTCACGAACTGTTCGGTGTTGCGGCGGATTTCCGCTTTCTGGCGGTCGATGTTGCGCAGGTCGTCCAGGCGTATGGGGCTCAGGTCACGCACGGTTTCCAGGTAGCCGCCATGCGGATGCGCGCGCCAGCGGAAAGCCAGGCCTTGCGCGAAATCGGGTTTGGGAGCGGGGGCGGGGACGGCGGCTTCCAGCGTGCTGATCAGCCGCTGCAGTTCCGTCACCAGGGAAGCATTGTCGTTCATGGAGTCTCCACCAGGCCGTGGGGCCTGAGATCAGGGGAATTTCGCGCCCTGGGTGGTGCCATGCTTGGTGTCGGCATCGTATTGCGCATCGGCAGCGCGCATTTCACCCAGCACGACATTCAGTTTTGCGTCGGCATCAGCGCAAGTGCTGTCGTGCAGGATCTGCTGCATCTTCGCGAAACCTTGCCGGGCCCGTTGTACATGGCCCTGTTCGTGAAGGGCCAGATTGCCGGCGTAATTGTTCCATTGCAAGACCAGGGCGGGATCGGCCTGGGCCGGTGGCTGCCAGACCGGCAGGGTGACCTTCACCCGTGTTTCCAGGCGGGCCGAACGCAGGTCGCAATCCGGCCTGCCATAGCCCGGCCAGTTCCAGCTCACCTGCCAGGCAGTGTGGCCGTCAAAGCCACGCACCGGCTGCTGCGCATAGAGGGAGTCGCGGATTTCCGCGACGCTGCCGCCGCTTACCGTGTAGTACTCCATGTCGGCATCGGGAATGATGACCTGCAGGCTGTGCCCCGGCCCGCTCTGTGTTGTCGGTGGGGGCAGGGTGGCCAGCTGTTCCAGGGTGACGGCCCGGTGGCGCGGCCCCAGCCACCACCACGCCAGGCCGGCCACCAGCAGGAAGACGAATAGGCGTTTCACGAAAGGGCGTACCGGCGCTGAGAAAAGATGGCCTCCAGCCTAACCGGAATCGCTTTGTCCTGTTACGGTTTTGCCGCCGACTGCCTATAATCGGCGCCCGGTTGCAGGCCTCCGGAATCCTTCCCATGCGTAGCGTTGTGCGTCTCTCCTCTTCCTTGTTTGCCCTCTTCATGTTTGCCGTTCCGCCAGCGGCCCTGGCTGGTTTCGACCAGGGCGTGGAAGCCTTTGAAAACGAGGACTATGCGCAGGCCCTGCAGCAGTTCCTGCCCCTGGCCAAGAGCGGCCAGCCGGCGGCCATGACCTATGTCGGCCGCATCAATGAAGAACAGGACAAGCTCGCGGAAGCCGCCGCCTGGTATCTGAAAGCCGCGCAGAAAGGCTATGCCGAAGCGCAGACCCGCCTGGGCAATCTCTATGATGCCGGCGCCGGTGTGGCGCAGGACCAGGCCCGCGCCGTGGAGTGGTATGGCAAGGCCGCGGCCCAGGGTGATGACGAAGCGCAGCTGGCCCTGGGCGAGCATGCCGAAGACGATCTCAACGACATCAGCACGGCGCAGAAGTGGTATGAAAAAGCCGCCGCGCAGAGCAATGCCACGGCGCAGTACCGCCTGGGCCTGTTGCTGATCAGCGACGAAGACTCTGTCACCCGCGATGTGCCCCGCGCCTGGATGCTGTTCACGCTGGCGGCGGAGCAGGGCATAGACGATGCCGACCGCGCCGGCGACGTGCTGGAGCTGGAAATGGAGCCGGTGGAGCTGCGCCAGGCCAAGACCTTGCTGGAGCAGTGGAAAAAGACGCACTGAGGGCGCCTGTTGGCGCCGGCCTGGTTTATCCTCCTGAATCTCCTGCCATCCGCGAATCCGTCAAGGAGCTTTGCATGACAGCGCAATCCGGCATCCTGCCGCTGCCTTCCCGCTACGCCCGTTTCCTGGTCCTGCGCAACCGTTCGCTGACGGCCGATGTGCTGAAGCAGGCCCTGCAGACTTTCGACGTGACGCGTCGCCGCCTGCAGACCCAGGACAATGAGGCGGCGCTGAGCACGGTGGTGGCCTTCAGTCCGGCGTTGTGGCAGCTGCTGGGCGGCAAGGCCCCGGCCAGCTACCACGCACTGCAGCCGCTGCAGGGCAAATTCAGCATGCCGGCCGAAGCCGCCGACCTCATGGTGCATATCCACAGCGAACGTTTCGATCTCTGCTTCGAGCTGGCGCAAATACTGCTCGCTGCCATAGGCAGCCATGTCGAGGTGCTGGAGGAGTGTGCCGGCTTCCGCTACATGGACAGCCGCGATCTCACCGGCTTCATAGATGGCACGGAAAATCCGCAGGAGCCGCATGGCCGCAGCGAGGCCGCGCTGATTCCGGAGGGCGAATTCCAGGATGGCAGCTTTGTCTTCACCCAGCGTTATGTGCACCACTTGGACAAATGGCATCGCCTCAAGGTCGATGCCCAGGAACATGTCATAGGCCGCACCAAGCTGGAAAGCATAGAGCTGGACGATGAGGTGAAGCCGGACAATGCGCATATCGCGCGTGCTGTCATCGAAGAGGATGGCGAAGAGCTGGAAATCCTGCGCCACAGCATGCCCTATGGCGAAGCCTCGGGTGAGCATGGCCTGTTCTTCATCGCCTATACGCATGACCTCAGCATCATTGACCGCATGCTGGCGCGTATGTTCGGGACTACGGAGGATGGTCTCAGCGACCGTCTGCTGAATTTCGTGACGCCGCTTGGCGGGGCGTATTTCTATGCGCCGTCAGAGCCGCAGTGGCATGAAGTGATAGGCAGTGCTTGAGGCAGAGCGCTGAATAATAAAGCCGGCATTCGCCGGCTTTATTATTTTGGTGCAGTGATGATTTTGATGCCGCTAAAGACGCTGGACCCCGGCCTTCGCCGGGGCGACAGTGGGGTTGGTAGCTGGCGCTGAAGCAGCGTCCCAGCGATGCAGCTCCGGATCAGGAGCGGATTTCCACCTTGCCGG
>DASUXS010000215.1:0-12185 GCA_036377855.1 Moraxellaceae bacterium | reverse complement strand
CGCCAGCCTGACACTGATGGATGCCGCCGGCGTGCATTACAAGACCACGGAGCTGGATGCGCAGCTGCTTAAGGGCAGCAATTTCCTGGTGCCTAAGAAGCCTGAGGATTTCGACCGCCTGCTGACCTTCGCCACGCAGACCAAGCCGCTGTCGCCACGGCCGGTGGTGGAATACCTGGCGGATCGTGCGGTGAAGGACAGTGCGCTGCATGAAAAGATTTTCAACCAGGTGCTGCTGGCGGATATCAATTTCCTGCTGCTGGACCTGGACCGCATCAAGGCGCCTGCGCTGATTGTCTGGGGGGAGAAGGACAGGGTCCTGAGCCCGGAGAATGCCAAGGTGTTCAAGAAATACATTCCGGACAGCCGTGTCGTGACTTTCCCCAATGCCGGTCATATTCCGATGATCGAGATTCCGGAAGAGAGCGGGGCGGTGGTGGTGAAGTTCATTGAAGAGGTGAGCGCAAGGAAGTAAGACCTCGACAGGAGGACGCCACCAATAGCGTTGCCGCCTGTCATCCCACTGAATTGAACTAACTACTCAACTGTCGCCCCGGCGAAGGCCGGGGCCCAGTGTCTTTAGCGGCGTCAGCTTAGCCAACTGCCCTTCGACAAGCTCAGGGCGAACGGTGAAATAAAGGGGCGTACAGAAATAAAAAGGGGCGGCCATTTGGCCGCCCCTTTTTATTGGGACATGACGTCGCGGCTTATCAGGCCGACGGTGTGCTGTTGTCCTCAGTGGCAGGCGCTGCTTCCGGAGCAGGCGCCGGTGCTGCTACAGGAGCGGGAGCGGGAGCCACGTTCTGCGAACCGCCACGTGCAGCCAGCTCGCGTTCACGACGGCGACGTTCACGCGGATCGTTGGCTGCGCGGCCCGGTGCACGCGGCACATAGGGCTGCTGCGCTTCGATGCCGCGCACTTCGTTTTCGTCAGCGGTGTTGGCGGGAGCCAGGCTGACGGTGGCAGCCGGAACAGCAGCCTCCACGACAGCTTCAGCAACGGCTTCCACGGCCTGCGGCGCGGTGCTGGCATCGGCCAGCGATTCCACGGCCGGTGCGGCTTCCACGGCGGGCGTGGTTTCTACAGAAGCAGTGGCTGCAGCGGGCGCAGTGGCAGCGGCGGGCACCACGGGAGTGCCTTCCGGCGTCAGCAGGCCTTCTTCAATCAGCACCTGCTGGTCGCGCTCGCGCGGACCGCGCTGGCGGCGATTGCTGGGATGACGGCCACGACGCGGACGACGTTCGCCACCGGCTTCCGTGGTTTCCACGGCTTCCGGAGCAGCGACGCCTTCCACGGCTGCAGCGGTGTTCACCGCGGCTTCGGCAACAGCGGCCTGTTCTTCACGACGCTGGCGCGGTTCGCGGGGGCCACGATCACCACGCGGCTCGCGCGGTTCGCGCTGCTCACGGGGCTCGCGAGGTTCACGCGGCTCGCGTTGTTCGCGGGGCTCGCGCGCTTCCTTGGGTTCGCGTGGCTCACGGGGTTCACGCGGCTGGCGAGCTTCGCCTTCCTTGCGGCCTTCGCGACCTTCGATTTCCACGCGACGGCCATCGATGGCGGTGCGACGGCTGTCGCCACGACCACCTTCTTTAGGCTCGCGCACGGGTTCGCGCTGGTCGCGCTGGCCCACGGTTTCGATCTTGTCGCTGCTGCGGTCGCGGTCATTGCGATCGTTGCGGCCACGGCCGTTGGAGCGGCGGTCGTTGTTGCGGTTGTTGCGCTGGCGGCCATCGGCCTTCTTGGGCGCTTCCGGTGCCGCCACCGGCGCGGGGGCGGCCTTTTCGCCACCACCGAAGAGGTTGGTCAGCCAGGCAAAGAGACCGGGCGCGCTTTCTGCCACGGGAGCGGCGGCAGCGGCCACCGGAGCCGGGGCCGCGGCGGCCACCGGGGCCTGCGTGGTCGGCTGCACCATCTTCACGGCGGCTTCCTGGCGGCGCGGCTCGTGCTCCACCACATGCATCACGTCTTCACGGGCCGGCGGCTGGATGCGGTCGACCAGCTTGTAGGTGGCGATGTCTTCCTCGCCTTCCGTGATCTGGTCGTCGCGCAGGCGGGTGATCTCGTAATGCGGCGTTTCCAGGTGCTCGTTGGGCAGGATGACGATGCGCACATTGCTGCGGGCTTCGAGCTGGGTGAGGGCGGCACGCTTTTCATTGAGCAGGAAGGTGGCGACGGAGATGGGCACTTCGGCGTTGATCTGCGCGGAGCGTTCCTTCAGCACTTCCTCTTCGATGACACGCATGATGGACAGGGCCAGCGAGCGTACGTCACGGATGACACCGGTGCCGTTGCAGCGCGGGCAGACCAGGCCGGTGGTTTCTTCCAGCGAGGGACGCAGGCGCTGGCGCGACAGCTCCAGCAGGCCGAACTTGGAGATGCGGCCGATCTGGATGCGGGCGCGGTCCATGGCCAGGGCGTCGCGCAGGCGGTCTTCCACGGCGCGCTGGTGTTTCACCGGCGTCATGTCGATGAAGTCGATGACGATGAGGCCGCCGATGTCACGCAGGCGCAGCTGGCGGGCGATTTCATCCGCCGCTTCCAGGTTGGTGTTGAGCGCGGTTTCCTCGATGTCGCTGCCCTTGGTGGCGCGCGAGGAGTTGATGTCTATGGACACCAGCGCTTCGGTGGGATCGATGACGATGGAACCGCCCGAGGGCAGCTTCACTTCGCGCTGGTAGGCGGTCTCGATCTGGCTCTCGATCTGGTAGCGGTTGAACAGCGGTACCGAGTCCTTGTAGAGCTTGATCTTGTGCTGGTAGTGCGGCATCACCTGCTGCACGAAGTTCATGGCTTCGTTATAGGCGGGTTCGGCGTCGATCAGGACTTCATTGATGTCCTGGCGCAGGTAGTCGCGCACGGCGCGGATGATGACGTTGGATTCCTGGTAGATCAGGAAGGGCGCCGGACGCGCGCTTTCCGTCTTGATGGAGGTCCACAGCGTCAGCAGGTAGTCCAGGTCCCACTGCAGCTCTTCGGCGCTGCGGCCGAGACCGGCGGTGCGCACGATGGCGCCCATGTCCTGGGGGATGTTGATGGCGTTCAGCGCGTCCTTGAGTTCCTGACGCTCTTCACCTTCGATGCGGCGGGAAATGCCACCGGCACGCGGGTTGTTGGGCATCAGCACCAGGTAGCGGCCGGCCAGGGAAATGAAGGTGGAGAGGGCGGCACCCTTGTTGCCACGCTCTTCCTTCTCGACCTGGACGATGATTTCCTGGCCTTCCTTGATGGCGTCGCGGATGGTGATGCGGCCGCCGGCTTCCTTGGAGGATTTGTTGAAATATTCGCGGGAGATTTCCTTGAGGGGCAGGAAACCGTGGCGTTCGGCGCCGTAATCGACAAAGGCGGCTTCGAGGCTGGGCTCGATGCGGGTCACCTTGCCTTTATAGATGTTGGCTTTCTTCTGTTCGCGCGAGCTGTGCTCGAGGTCGAAATCGTAAAGTCTTTGTCCGTCTACCATCGCTACGCGTTTTTCTTCGGCGTGCGAGGCATTGATCAGCATGCGTTTCATGTTCTACCCAACGGGTTCGGCACATGGTGCAGAACGCCGCCGGCAGCGGACGATCCTGTGTCATGGACAGCGGCCCGGGATAAGGGCGGCTGCATGGGGCGTGTGCGTGGCGGCTGGGCCGGGACGCACGTGCCTAAAACACGTTCACTGTACCGGAGGAGGGCAGGCTTGTGGTCTGCACGATGTCTCCGGCATTTAGGCCCTGCCGTGGCAGGGCCTGAATTCATTCCGCTTCCGGTTGCGCTCCATCTGCCATATGCAAATGGTGGCTAAGGCGGCTGGTTCCCATTCGGAATCTAGCGGGTACAACGCGCCCCGGAGGCGGGCATTCGGCCGTGATACGCGTCTTCGCTTTTGTGTTGGTTTGCGAGGACGGTGGCTTTCTGCCCGTAAAACCCTGCGGCGGGAGGTGCATGTCATGCGGTCTGTGCGGACGTTGTCCGCAAAGGCCGGCGGGTTGCTGTTCCTGTCGCAGGTCGTGCCTACAGTGTAGATACGGGCGACCGAGGCGGTGGGCGGGCCGGCGTCATGATGCGACGGCGGTGGCTCGCGACACCGCTAGGGTGCTTCTGTACAATCGGCCCCTTTCTGGCGGCGGTCCCGGTCGGGAGCGGCGGACAACATCCTGCCTAACTCCAGGGTCGGGGCCGCGTCCGGGCGGGCCGGTACTGCAGGCGACGGGGTACTATAGCAGCAGCTTTTCCGGCCGGCCATAGATATCCGCGCCAGCCTATTGATAGTTAAACGGTTTCTGGATTCCACCCAAGTGACATCTGAAG
Organism: Moraxellaceae bacterium; assembly: GCA_036377855.1. Lineage (GTDB taxonomy): Bacteria > Pseudomonadota > Gammaproteobacteria > Pseudomonadales > Moraxellaceae > UBA2031. The sequence goes on along the minus strand of DASUXS010000215.1, from coordinate 7,897 downwards.
TGACACCCGACGCGGTGCCTGAAGAAGGCCCCGCGGCCTCGGCCCGCCTGCTGGCGGTGCCCGACGATGTGGCCGGCCAGCGCATCGACAACTTCCTTCTCACCCAGCTCAAGGGTGCCCCGCGCACCCTGGTCTACCGCATCCTGCGTACGGGTGAGGTGCGGGTGAATAAAGGACGCATCAAGCCGGACTACCGCCTGCAGGTGGGGGACGTGGTGCGCGTGCCGCCCCTGCGCCTGTCCGAGGCCAAGGAAGCGGCCGAGCGCCCGGCCCAGGGCATAGTCCGCCAGCTGGGCGAACGCATCGTCTATGAAAAGGACGGCCTGCTGGTGCTGAACAAGCCCGCCGGCCTGGCCGTGCATGGCGGCAGCGGCGTGGCCTGGGGCGTGATCGAGGCCCTGCGCCTGCTGCGTCCCGAGGCGCCTTTCCTGGAACTGGTGCACCGCCTGGACCGGGATACCTCCGGTCTGCTCATGATTGCCACCAAGCGCAGCGTGCTGCGTGAGCTGCATGAGCTGCTGCGCCAGGGCCGTATGGAAAAGACCTATGTCGCCTTGCTGGCCGGCCGCCTCAAGGGCGCGGAGCACCAGGTGACGGCCAGGCTGGACAAGACCAGCCTGCCCAATGGCGAGCGCATTGTCCGCGTTTCCCGCGAGGGCAAAGAGGCGCTGACGGATTTCAAGGTGATAGACCGGATTGGTGATACCACCCTGGTGGAGGCTCGGCCCAAGACTGGTCGTACCCATCAGATCCGTGTGCATGCCCAGTACCTGGGTCATCCCCTGGTGGGCGACGAGAAATACGGCAACGATGCCATCAACAAGGGCATGCGGCAGTACGGCGCCACGCGCCTCTTCCTGCATGCCCGTGAATTAAAGTTGCGTACATCTGGTATGACCAAAGACCTGATCGTGCAATGCCCGCTGGAGCCTGAGCTCGAGGCGGTCCTGGAGAAGCTGCGCCATGCCTAAGCCCAGGCTCTTTATTTTCGACTGGGACGGCACCCTGATGGACTCCGAACGGCAGATCGTGATCTGCATGCAGGAGGCGGCGCGTGACCTGAAATTGGTCGTACCAAGAAATGATGAGGTTCGCGTCATCATAGGCCTGGGCCTGCCGGAGGCCATCCTGCGCCTGTTCCCGGACCATGACCGCAATACCCGCGAGCTGATACGTCGCGCCTATGCCAAGCATTTCGTGGCGGAAGCGGGCGGTCGCAGCGAGCTCTTTCCAGGGGCGCAGGAGTTGCTGGACGAGCTGCGCAGCCAGGGGCATCTGCTGGCCATCGCCACGGGCAAGAGCCGGCTGGGCCTGGATCGCGTGCTCGGACAGACTGGTCTGATCAATTTCTTCGATACCACGCGCTGCGCGGACGAGACGGCCTCCAAGCCGGACCCCCTGATGCTGCGGCAGATCCTCACTGCGCTCACCGTATTCCCGGGTGAGGCCGTGATGATTGGTGATACCAGTTTTGACCTGGAGATGGCCAGCCGCGCCGGTGTGCGCAGCGTGGGCATCGCCCATGGCGTGCATGCCGTGGATGAGCTGGAAAAACACCGTCCAGTGGCCATTGTTCCAGACCTGCATGCCTTGGCACGGTGTCTGGCTTCGCTCTAATCTTGCGCTTTCATCGTTACCGTTCCTGTCTGCCGTCACGGCAGCAGGCAACAAGGAGTGCTGTTCATGGCTGACAACTGGGGCTCCCCGTCTTCTTCATCGTCACCGGCGGGCAAGGGCAAGGAATGGGACCTGCTGGAAAAGGTCGTCATGGCTTCGGTCCAGGAGCAGCGCCGCAGCCGGCGCTGGGGCATCTTCTTCAAGCTGCTGACCTTCCTTTATATCGCCTGGTTCATCTGGATGGTCTTCAGTGCCTCCGGCGCCGAGCGCCGTGCCATCGCCGGCGAGCACACCGCCGTGGTCAGTGTGGTGGGGGAGATATCGGACAGCAGCGATGCCAATGCCGAGGCCATCATCGAAGGCCTGCGCTCCGCTTTCGAGGCGCCCAAGAGCAAGGCCGTGGTGCTCAGGATCAACAGCCCGGGCGGCAGTCCGGTGCAGTCGGCCTATGTCTATGACGAGATCCGCCGTCTGCGTGCCCTGCATAAAGACAAGAAACTGTATGTGGTGATTACCGACATGGGGGCCAGCGGTGCCTATTACATCGCCGCGGCCGCTGACCAGATCTATGTCAGCCCGGGCAGCCTGGTCGGCTCCATAGGCGTCATCATGCAGGGCTTTGGCGTGCAGGGCCTGATGCAGAAGCTGGGTGTGGAGGATCGCACCCTGACCGCCGGCGACCACAAGGCCATCCTCAGTCCTTTCGAGCCCATGAAGCCGGAAGACAAGGCGCATGTGAAAAACCTGCTGGATGCCGTGCACCAGCAGTTCATCACCGCCGTGCGCCAGGGTCGCGGCCAGCGTCTCAAGGAAACGCCGGAAGTGTTCAGCGGCCTGTTCTGGACCGGCCAGCAGGCTGTGGAAATGGGTCTTGCTGACGGCTTTGGCTCCGTGGATTCCGTGGCGCGTACCGTAGTGGGTGCCAAGGACGTGGTGGATTACAGCGTGGTGCCGGATCCCTTCACCGGCGTGCTCAAGCGTTTCGGCGCCAGCATGGGTGATGCCGTGGTCTCGCGCATAGCGCCGGCCCAGGGTGTGCAGCTGCGCTGAGTTTTTCCGGGTAATAAAAAAGCGGCCTTGGGCCGCTTTTTTATTGGGGAAACTCTTCTTCTTTACAACGTCATTCCCGCGTAGGCGGGAATCTCCATCAAGGACAGCGGGCTTTGAAAGAGGCCCTGCCTGAATTCTCGGGATTCCCGCCTGCGCGGGAATGACGTTTTAAAGGGAAGTGCCGATGCAGGCTTAAGAGGCCCGGGTCCCCGTCATGTCATCAAACAGTCGCCACAGCCCCGAAATAATCACCACGCTGCCGATGGCGGTGGAGATATAGAGGCTGGCTTGCGGCAGCTGACGGCTGAAATGCAGGGCCAGGGCGGCACCGCCCAGCACCAGGGTCAGGCCCATGGCGATCTGCAACAGGAAAAGGGTGGTGCGGCTTGCGGTGGGGGTCGTGGTGGTGCGCGAGTTGGCGGCGGGGGCCGAGACAGGGGCTGGCATCGTTACTCCTTGATGGCTGTGTCCATCTGCGGAGTCTGGTGGTGGCCCGTGTCAGGGCGATGAAATGCGCATGACGTCTTGGTAAAGCCTCAGGGCAGGCTGATGCCTTCAATGTGCAGCATGTCCACCAGCGCCATCAGCGGCAGGCCGACCAGGCTGTTGGGGTCGCGGCCTTCAAAGCGCCGGAACAGGCTGATGCCCAGGCTTTCCGCCTTGAAGCTGCCGGCGCAGCCATAGGGCTGGTCCTGCCGCAGATAGCGTTCTATGGAGTCGGCCGCGAGCTCGCGCACATGCACGGTATAAGTCTCCACCGTGAGCTGCTGTTGCTGCGTGGCACTGTTATAGAGGCAGAGGCCGGTATGGAAGGTGGCGGACCGGCCGGACAGGCGCTGCAGCTGCTCCCGCGCCCGTTCATGGCTGCCGGGCTTGCCCAGGATGTCGCCGTCCAGGCTCAGGGCTTGGTCGGAGCCGATGATGAGGTGGCGGGGAAATTGGCCGGCCAGGGCCCGGGCCTTGGCGGCACTGAGGCGCTGGACCAGGGCGCCCACGTCTTCGCCGGGCCGGGGCGTTTCGTCTATATCCGGGCTCTGGGCGTCAAAGGCCAGTCCCAGCCGGGACAGCAGTTCACGGCGGGCGGGGGAGGACGAGGCGAGGACCAGGGGCAGGGCGGGAGTATCGGGCATGGGCGGCAGTCGGCAGGACGATCCTGGAAAGGGCGCAGAGTACCTGAAAAGCAAGGACTTTTCTTTTGACAGCCACCCCCGCCGTCCGTATGATCGCGCGCCTATGTCAGCCGGCACCCTGCCTCCTTATGTCGATGCCCAGAAATGGGCGGACCGCGAAGCGGTCATCGACCAGGTTTATCCACTCTCAGCGTTCCCACGTTTGAGTGAGGGAGTTGTGGGTGACGAAGGACAGATCAGTGTCCATTGCCGCTTCTATCGCGACCAGCAGCACCTCATCGTGCTCGAGGGGCGTATAAAGGCGGAGCTGCCGCTGACCTGCCAGCGTTGTCTGAACGCCGTACTGACCGCTCTCGACACCGAGTTCAGCCTCTGGCTGCTGCGTGACGAAGAAGCGGCGGACCGCCTGCCGGATGACGCGGATTTCCTGGTGCAGGACGAAGAGGGCCGCATTGCCCTGTCGGACGCGCTGGAAGATGAACTGATGCTGGCTTTGCCGCTGGTGCCCATGCATGACGATTGTGATGCATTGCCGCTGGCGCAGGTCGAAAGTGAAAGCGAAGCGGTGCAGGCACCGAAGCGCGAAAACCCGTTCCAGGTGCTCGCCGGTTTCAAGGTCGAGCCCAAAAGCGACGATTAACGATTAATTTGTGCCGGAGTAAATCATGGCCGTTCAACAAAACCGCAAAAGCCGTTCCCGCCGCGACATGCGTCGTTCGCACGACGCCCTGAGCGCCCCCGCCCTGTCGGTGGACCAGGAATCCGGTGAAGTGCATCTGCGTCACCACGTGACCAAGGACGGCCTGTACCGCGGCCGCCAGCTGTTCGCGAGCAAAGACGCCGAATAACCTGCTGCGCGCTCCATCTGCCGCGTCGCGTGCTCGCTCAACCCTTCGCCTACCTTAACGGTATGCCTAGTGTTTTCGCTGCGCGGCTCCTTGCAGATGAAGCGCTCGCGCGGTTATTTCCACTCCGGCAAACATAGACAATGAGCATCGCCGTCGCGATTGCCGTTGATGCCATGGGCGGGGACTTCGGTCCCCGCGTCACGGTTCCCGCCTCCGTGGCGGTGCTGCGTGAAAACACGTCCCTGCGCCTGACCCTGGTCGGCGACGAAGCCCAGATCACCCCCTTCCTTGCCAAGCTCACGCCGGCCGAACGCGCGCGCGTGACCATCCTGCACACCACCGAAGTCGTCACCATGGACGACAAAGTGGCCGTGGCCCTGCGCCAGAAGAAACAGTCTTCCATGCGCCTGGCCATCAATCTCGTGCACGACAAATCCGTAGCTGCCTGCATCTCCGCCGGGAATACCGGTGCGCTCATGGCCATCAGCCGTTTCGTGCTGAAGACCCATGCCGATATCGACCGTCCCGCCATCATGGCAGCGCTGCCGACCATTAATGGTCATGTGCATGTGCTGGACCTGGGCGCCAATGTCGATTCCGAACCGCAGCACCTGCTGCAGTTCGCGCAGATGGGTTCCATCGTCGCGGAAGTGCTGGACGGCATCGCCAAGCCGCGTGTGGGCCTGCTCAATATCGGCGAGGAAGAGATCAAGGGTAACGACCTGATCAAGCAGACGGACGAGCTGCTCAAGGCCTCCGGTCTCAACTATGTCGGTTATGTCGAAGGCGATGGCGTCTTCAAGGGCCATGCCGATGTGGTGGTCTGTGACGGTTTTGTCGGCAATATCGCGCTCAAGGCCTCGGAAGGCGTGGCCAAGATGATGGCGGGTTTCATCAAGGAAGAAATCGGACGCAACTGGTGGCACAAGCTGGCCGGCGTCCTGGCTTTCCCCTTGTGGAAAGGCCTGCGCCACCGCATGGATCCGGGCCGCTACAACGGCGCCAGCCTGGTCGGCCTCACCGGCATTGTCGTGAAAAGCCATGGCAGTGCCGACATCGCTTCTTTCGAACAGGCCCTGCATGTGGCCGTGAAAGAAGTGGAAAAGAATATTCCCGCGCTGATCCACGCCCGTCTCGGTCATCGCGAGGCGCCGGCGGCCTAGGCCGCGACAGCGGCACCCGGATAAAAGGTCCGCGGCGTCGACAAGACAGAAGAAGAAAGAAAAAAGTCCTTACAACTATGGGCTGGTGCGGAAGCGTCACCTTTGGCCATCCTCCGCAGCGCCTCTCCGACAGGATTCCTTCATGTCCAAACTTGCATTCGTATTTCCCGGCCAGGGTTCGCAGGCCATAGGCATGCTGGCCGACCTGGCCGCGCAGCATGCCGTCATCAAGACCACTTTCGATGAAGCCTCGGCGGCCCTGGGCCTGGACCTCTGGGCGCTGAGCCAGAACGGTCCCGAAGAAGACCTGAATCGCACGGAAAATACGCAGCCTGTCCTGCTGACGGCCGGTGTCGCCGTGTTCCGCGCCTGGCAGGCCGCTGGCGGTGCCACGCCGGATTACCTGGCAGGCCACTCCCTGGGTGAATACACCGCGCTGGTGGCTTCCGGTGTGCTGTCGCTGGCCGATGGCGTGCGTCTTGTCGCCGAGCGCGGCCGCCTCATGCAGCTGGCTGTGCCGCAGGGCGAGGGCGCCATGGCGGCCATCCTGGGCCTGGAAGACGATGTCGTGCGCCAGTGCTGTGCTGAAGCCGCCGCCGCGGGCGTGGTGGAAGCCGTGAATTTCAATGCGCCGGGCCAGGTGGTGATCGCCGGCAGCACGGCGGCCGTGACGGCCGCCATCGAGAAACTCAAGGCCGCTGGCGCCAAACGTGCATTGCCTTTGCCCGTGAGCGTGCCGTCGCATTGCGCGCTGATGAAGCCGGCCGCGGAAAAGCTCAAGGTTTCCCTGGATGCCGTCAGCTTTAACACGCCTGCCATACCGGTGGTGCAGAATGTCGCGGCGCGTATTGAGGCTGATGCCGCCGCCATGCGCGCCGCACTGATCGCCCAGCTCTACAGCCCCGTGCAGTGGGTGCAGTCGGTTGAGGCCCTGGCAGGCCTGGGTGTGTCGCGGGCGCTGGAGTGCGGCCCCGGCAAGGTGCTCTGCGGTCTCAACAAGCGCATCGTGAAAGAGCTGGAATGCGCTTCGCTGGAGAATGCGGAAAGCTTCAAGCAGGCCCTGGGCGCTTAAGCCGGCCTGTCATTACAAGAGGGAAAATCATGTCCATCGAAGGAAAAATCGCACTGGTGACAGGCGCCAGCCGCGGCATAGGCAAAGCCATTGCCCTGGAGCTGGCCCGTCGCGGTGCCGTCGTGCTGGGCACGGCCACCACGCCCGCAGGTGCGGAAGCCATCTCGGCCTACCTGAAAGAAGCCGGCAATGCCGGTCGCGGCTATGCCCTGAATGTGGCGGATCCCGCTTCCATCGAATCCACCCTGGCGGCCATCGCCAGCGAGGTGGGCGCTCCCTTGATTCTGGTCAATAACGCCGGCATTACCCGCGACAACCTCATGCTGCGCATGAAGGAAGAGGAGTGGGATGACGTCATCAACACCAACCTCACCGCCATCTTCCGCATGAGCAAGGCCTGCCTCAAGGCCATGACCAAGGAGCGCTGGGGTCGCATCATCAATATCAGCTCCGTGGTGGGCTCCAGCGGCAACCCGGGCCAGGCCAACTATGCCGCGGCCAAGGCGGGTCTCGAGGGCTTCTCCCGTGCGCTGGCGCGCGAGATCGGTTCGCGCAACATCACGGTGAATTCGGTGGCACCGGGCTTCATCGCCACGGACATGACCCATGTGCTGCCCGAGGAGCAAAAGGAAAAACTGCTGGCCTCGATTCCGGCCGGCCGCCTGGGCCAGCCTGAGGAAATTGCGGCGGCCGTGGGCTTCCTGGCCTCGGCTGAAGCGGCCTACGTCACCGGCACCACGCTCCATGTGAATGGCGGTATGTATATGGAATAACAGGGATTTTCCCTGTTTTCCCTGCTGCAACAAACCTTTACCTTTGCCGCGGCGGCTGGCTTGCCACCCCTGTAGGGGTTCAATACACTAGCGCGGTTCCTGATAGGGATACCGACTAACGAGGAGAAAAAGCGTGAGCACTATCGAAGAACGCGTCAAGAAGATCGTCGCCGAACAGCTCGGTGTGAAGCTGGAAGATGTGACCAACGAAGCTTCCTTCGTGGACGATCTGGGCGCCGACTCG
>DASUXS010000214.1:0-5171 GCA_036377855.1 Moraxellaceae bacterium | reverse complement strand
TGATGAGCTGGGCGCGGCGCAGGAATTCAATGCCGTCCATGCGCGGCATCTCGATGTCCAGCAGGATGACCTCGGGCGCCAGCGCCGCCACCATCTCCAGTGCCTCCATGCCGTCGGCGGCTTCGCCCGCCACCACCAGGCCTTCGTCCCGTTCGATGATGTTGCGGATGACACGACGCATCAGGAAGGAATCGTCCACGATCAGCACGCGACGCTGCGCTGCATTGGCATTCATGATGTTTTCATCCTCGTTGTCGGGGCGCTCTGAAGGAAAGGACTCATGCCTGGCACCACTGGCTGAGGCGCTGCACCAGCAGCGCGGTGGGCAGGACTTCGCTGGCAATCCCGGCTTCGGCCACCGCACGCGGCATGCCGTAGACGAGACTGCTTTCTTCGTTCTGGGCCAGCAGCGGCAGCTGGCGCTTGCAAAGCTCGCGACCGCCACGCAGGCCGTCGTCACCCATGCCGGTCAGCACCATGGCCACCGGATTGCGCGCATGCTGCGCGGCGGAAAGAAACAGCGCGTCCACCGAAGGATGTATGCCGTACTGCTCTTCGCGTTTCACACGCAGGCTGTAAGCGCGACCCGCCGGCTGGATATGGCTGTCGGTGCCGCCCGGCGCCACCACCACCTGTCCGGCCTTCAAAAGCAGGCCGTCATGGCCTTCGATCACGTCGTGGCCGCTGTCGGCCGCCAGGTGCTCGGCAAAACTCTGCGTATAAACCGGCGGCATATGCAAGGCGATCACCACCGGGCAGGCCAGCCTGGGAATGTCACGGAACATCTGCGGCAGCAGCTTGGGGCCGCCGGTGGAAGCACCTATCAGCACCAGGTCGGGCACACCGCGCGGCTGCGCGCCGCTGAGGGCCAGCGGCCGTCCGGCTTTCTTTTCCGGCAGCGGTTTCTGCAGGGGGCGACGCTCGGCCCAGTAATGGATTTTCCGGCACAGCTCTTTGTCGATGGCGACGATGTCCAGGTCGACAAAGGACGAGGCCTTGGGAATGTAGTCAACCGCACCGCAGGCCAGGGCCTTCAACGTGGTCTCTGCGGCAAGGCGCGTGAGACTGCTCACCATGATGATGCTGGTGGGGCATTGCTCCATGATCAGGCGCGTGGCTTCCAGGCCGCCGCCACCGGGCATTTCCACATCCACGGTCACCACGTCCGGCCGCTGCACGCGCGCCAGGCGCAGCGCTTCCTCTCCGGTGGCCGCCTCACCCACCACACGGATGGCGGGATCGCGTTCCAGCATCTTGCGCAAGGCCATGCGCATGAAACCGGAGTCGTCAACCAGCAGCACCGTCACGGGACGGTGGCGGCGCGGCGTATCGGAGAAGAAAGGCAGGCGTATCATGCTGCCGCCTCGCGCAGGCCCTGCAGCGACACAATGGACAGCAGCTGTCCTTCCACATTGGCCACGGCTTCAACAAGACCCTGGCCACTGCCGATTTTCTCAAGGCTGTCTTCCGGCACTGGCACGATGGCCTGCGCGGCATCCACCGCCACCGCCCATTGCCGGCCCTGCGCACCACTCAATACCACCCAGACCGAAGGCTGACGGCTGTGCGCGGACTGGTGCAGGCGTTCGGCCGCCAGCACCGGCAGGATGTCGCCGTCGATATTCACCACGCCGTCCAGGCGACCGTCTTCATCCTGCACGTTTTCCGCCGGATGCCAGGGCACCAGGCGCTGCACGCAGTCCAGGGGAATGCCGTAGTTGTCCTTGCCCAGCTGCACCTGCAGATGCGGCAGCAGCACACGCTGTTTTTCTGCGAACTGTTGACGCCGTGCCGGCATGAAGGCGGCCAGCTGCATCTCGCGCTCCGGGCGCAACAGCCGCGCTGCTTCCAGCAGGCCCAGTACCTGGCCCTGTTCGTCATGCAGCACACCGGCCACATCACCGGCGGCTTCGGAAAGACGACGCAAGGCGCTGGCAGGGAAACGTGCTATCCCCTCCACGCTGTCGACCAGCACACCGATACGCAGCGCCTGCTGTTGCAGCACCAGCGCCACTTTTTCATCACCCGCGGAAGACAGGCCCAGCCAGGTGGCCAGGCGGCTGAGCAAAAGTGGTTCGCCGCGCAGGGTGGTGATGCCGCTGATGGCGGCGGGTGCGCCCGGCACCGCGGTGCAGAGCAGGCCATCGACAATTTCGCCGACTTCCGCCAGCGGCAGGGCATAACGTTCGCCGGCGCAGGCAAACACCAGGCAGTCCAGGCCGTCATCAGCCACCGCCTGGCGGTCGCGACTTTCCAGCTGGCCCAGCAGGCCGCCCTCGCCCTCCGGCAGCACGCGCGCCACGAAGAGCTCGCCCAGGCGGGCGCTGTCCAGCAGCAGCACGACTTTACCGTCGTACTGGAATTCGCCGGCGATATAGGCGCCTTCGTAATCGTCGCCGTCCTCGCCACGCATGAACGCCTGTATCGCTTCCGGCGCCAGTTCGATACGCGCCAGCACTTCATCCACATGCAGGGCGCATTGCGCACGCGGCGTGCTGACCACCAGCAGTTCACCCGCTGCCGCTGCCGTGGCTTCGCCCAGCAATGCCGCCAGGCTGGCCTGGGGCAGGATGCGGCCGCCGATATTGGCCAGGCCCTGCACCCAGGGCGGCGTGAAGGGGAGCGGCGTGACGACGCCGACCACCACGATTTCCTGTATCACCGTATCCGGCAGCGCGAAACAGCGGCGACCGCTGCGGAACAGCAACAGGCCCTGCAAGGATTCCGTACCGGAGGAAAAATTATTTGCGTTCATGGATCACACAACGGGAATGCCAGCGGTCATGAAAGCTGTCGCGCGCCTGCAGGCGGTCGACAACACCCAGCATGAGATGGCCGCCCGGACGCAGCGACTCGGCCAGCATGCGCTGTACCGCGCCATGCGCGGCGGTATCGATATAGATCAGCACATTGCGGCAGAGCACCAGGTCCTGCTGGCGGCAGGGCGGTGCGGGGCTGACCAGGTTGAACAATTCAAAACTGACGTGGCGGCGCAGCGACTGCCGCACATGGCGATAGGCCGGCTGGCCGGCCGCCGCAGCGGGCACGTCTTCAAAAAAGCGGCGGTAGGCTTCGGGAAACTGCCGGAACGACGCCAGCGCCTCGGTGCGATACGCCGCACCGCGCGCCACGCGTATGGCCTGACGGGAAATGTCCGTGCCCAGCACTTCCAGTTTCCATTCCGCCGGCAGCCAGATTTCACCGGCCCGCACTTCGCGGGCGATGCCGGCATCCAGCAGGGCCTGCAGGGCCATCAAGGCCAGCGTCCAGGTTTCCTCGCCGGTGGAGCAGGCGGCAGACCAGATACGCAGCGTCTTGTCCGCGCTTTTCAGCTTGCGCTGCACCAGCTCCGGCAGCACATGCTTTTCCAGGATGTCCAGCTGCGGCGTGTCGCGGAAGAAATAGGTTTCGTGGTTGGTCAGGTCTTCCACCAGCGCGATGAGTTCGCGCCGTGAAGGATCGGCCAGCAGCGTGTCCACCCAGCCCGACAGCTGTTCCGGCCCCATGTCGCGGAACACCTTCTCCAGCTTGCGCTGCAGATGTGGCGTGGCCCGGAAACCGGCGAATTCGCGCAGCACGCCCAGCAGGCGCTGCACCGGCTGCGAAGCCGGCGTGGCCAGCGGCACCGCCGCGGCGGGCTTGGCCATTGCCGCCGCCGGCTTTATCGCCGGCGTGGCCGGTGCCGCGACAGGCGGAGTCGCGGCCCGCAATTTCTGCAGGCCGGCCAGCATGTCGCTGAGGGAGGGGCGTGTCTGCATGAGTCAGCTCGTCAGCACTCAGGCCGTCAGATATTGAACTTGCGCACTTCGGTATTGGTGTCGTCCGCGATATGCGAGAGCTCGAGGATGGTCTGGGTGATTTCCTCGGCGGCGTTGGCGTTGTTGTTGCCTATGCTCTTCAGCGTGTCCATGTTGTGCTGCAGCTCTTCCACCGTGGCCACCTGCTCCTCCATGGCCGTGGCTATGCTCTGCATCATGTGCACGGTTTCGGTGGCAGCACCGGAAATGCGACCCAGCTCGGCGCTGACACGGTCGGCGGCCTGCACCGATTCACTGGCATCGCGTTCCGCCTGCTGCGCCAGCTCTATGATGTCCTGCACCGAGGCGCGCGAGCTTTCTGCCAGCTTGCGCACCTGCTCGGCCACCACGGCAAAGCCCTTGCCATGCTCGCCGGCACGTGCCGCTTCAATCGCTGCATTCAGCGACAGCATGTTCGTCTGGCTGGCGATATTGTTGATGACATCGGTGATCTTGTTGATCTTGCCGCTGTTGTCGGCAATGCGGTTGACCACGTCCACCATCTTGGTCATCTGGTCGCGGCCGGCATCGATGGTGCCCACGGCCTGGCGCGCCAGGTCGCTGGCGTTTTCCGCGCTGCGCGACACATCACCCAGCACCGCCGCCGACTGGCTGACGGCGGTGACCGCCTGCGAAATCGCTTCCGACTGCTGCTTGGAACCATCGGCCACCACGCTGATGGCATTGCTGCTCTGTGAGGCGGCGGAGGCCACCTGCTGCACGGAGCTGCCGATATTGCTCATGGCCGTGCGCAGGCCGCGCAGGGTGAGGCCGGTATAGACCATCATGACCAGGGCCAGCAGCACGATGATGCCGGTGATGACCATCAGCTTCTTCACCAGGGAGGAAGTGAGCAGGTTGATCTGGTCGATGGGAATCTGCTGCAGCGCCTGCACGTCCAGCGTGAACTGCTCCAGCGCGGCATTGTTCTCGATGATGGTGGGCGTCATCTTCTCGCCGGCTTCAATGGCCTGCTGGGTGCGGCCCGCCTGGAACTCGGCGGCCATCTCATCCACGAAACGGGCGAATTCCTTTTCCCGGCGGGTGATGTCCTGCATGGTGGCCAGCGCCTTTTCCAGCGCCTTCACATGGGCCTCGTCACCGCCGTTGCGTTCTTCCTCGATGAAGACATTGACGCGCTTGGTGGCGCCTTCCAGGAATTCCATGGCATCGCCATGGTGCATGCGGAAACGGCCCAGGCGGTCGGTGAACTGCTTCTGCGCCTCGGCGCTTTTCTGCACATCCGGGCCATAGCGCAGGATGCGTTCGAAGTTCAGGTTGCGGCGCAGGAAGCGGCTGGCGGCCTGCGACATGTCGGCGCTGATGGGCATGTCATTGGCCTTGATCTGCGCGGCCTCGTAGGCGACATCGCGC
>DASUXS010000213.1:0-6313 GCA_036377855.1 Moraxellaceae bacterium | reverse complement strand
GCCCAGGTCGTACATGGCCGCCGTGCTGAGCTGGGCATCGACGTCACCCTGCTCCGCCGCGCGGCGATACCAGCTCAGGGCCTGTGCGTCGCTGGCAGGAACACCGGCACCCGTGAAGTATTTGGCCGCCAGCGAACGCTCGGCTTCGGCATCACCCTGGCGGGCGGCTTTTTCATACCAGGCCAGCGCTGCTTTTTCATCCTTGCCCACGCCACGGCCATTGTCGTAGGCCGTGCCCAGCACAAAGAGGGCATTGGCGTCGCCATGCGCGGCGGCCTTCTTGTACCACTCGATGGCCTGGGCTTCGTTCTGGGCCGCACCACGGCCCAGGTCATTCATCACGCCCAGGCGGAATTCCGCACCGGCATGACCCTGGGCAGCGGCCTTTTCAAAGCCGGCATAAGCGGCTTTTTCATCCTGGGGCGTGCCACGGCCGTCAGCCTGCAGCACAGCGGCCGCGTACTGGGACTGGGCATCGCCCTGGGCTGCTGCCTTGCTGAACCAGTAGTAGGCGCTGTCGTCAGACTGCTGCACACCGCGGCCATCCAGATACAGCAGGCCCAGGTTGAACTGCGCTTCGACATCATCCTGCTTGGCCGCTGCGCGGAAGCAATCAGCGGCCTTGGCATCGTCACGCTCGACGCCACGGCCGTTGGAATACATGAAGCCAATGACATACTGCGCATCGCGGTCGCCCTGGTCGGCCGACTTCTGCAGCCAGGACAGGGCCTGGCTGTCGCTCTGCTCCACGCCCTTGCCCAGCAGGTACATCTGGCCGAGCTTGGCCTGGGCCGGGGCATCGCCCTTTTCCGCCAGGATGCGGTACTCATCGGCAGCCGCCCGATAGTTGCCAGCGGCATACTGCAGCTGGCCGCCCATCATGTCGGCATTGGCGGCCATACTGGCCAGGAGGGAGGCTGCGGCCGCGACAGCGGCGGCAGCCAGGGTGGTGAACTTGCGCATTGCTTGGACTCCCTGTGTTCTTCCGGGTTGAGTTTTTCCTGCGTCACATCCTGTGGCGATCTGCTGCTTCATCTCGCCGTTTTTTCTACTGCTGCCCGCCGCTGCAAAAGCCGCGGGTTACCTCGATTCCGCCGCCCTCAGCCCAGCAGCTTGCGGGCCGAGACGATCACGCCGTTATGGTCGGCATAGACATATTCACCGGCACGGAAGGTCACGCCGCCGAAGGCCACCGGCACATCCACCTCGCCCACGCCCTTGCGCACGCTCTTGAGGGGGATGGAGGCCAGGGCCTGCACACCCAGGTCCAGCTCGGCCAGGGCATCCACGTCACGCACGCAACCGTAGACGATGACGCCTTCCCAGCCGTTCTTCACGGCGCTGTCGCCGATGAGGTCGCCCAGCAGCGCACAGCGCAGCGAGCCGCCGCCGTCCACCACCAGCACCTTGCCCTTGCCGGGGGTGGCCAGCAGTTCCTTCACGCGAGAATTGTCTTCGTGGCACTTCACCGTGACGATGGCACCGCCAAAGGCCGAACGTCCGCCGAAGCTGGCAAACAACGGCTCGCAGACGCGCACGTCTTCGGGATGCTCATCACACAGGTCGCAGGTCACGAAGCTCATCAATCATTTCCTTCTGCAAAAGCTGCCGCCGGCATCAACCGGCAAGCAAAAGGGATACCCGTCAGGGCATCCGGCGGACGAAGCCGCGAAAGATACTGCAAAACTCAGGCAAGCAGGGCCTGCATTTCTTCATAACGGTAAATTTTCACCGGCTCAGCCGACTTTTCCTGGGCACAGGCCACCATGGCCGCGGCCACGTCAGCCCCCTGTATGGGGTGCATGCTGGCCAGGGGACCGCGCAGCAGCGGTGCCACCAGATTGGTCAGGCGCAGGCCCAGGGCCTCGCCCAGGCGGTTTTCCGGGCGCCCGCCCACCAGCAGCGAAGGCCGGAACACGGACAGGCGCGGAAAACCCAGGCCACGGATTTCCTGCTCCAGCAGGCCCTTCACGCGGCTGTAGAAAACGGGGGAATTGGCCTGGGCGCCCAGCGCCGAGACCAGCAGGAAATGTTTTGCACCATTGCGCAGCATGCGGTGGGCGAATTCCAGGGCATAGCCGTAGTCCACCTTGTGGAACTCGGCCTTGGTGCCGGCCTGGCGGATGGTGGTGCCTATGCAGCAGAAGGCGTCATAAGCCTTCACACCCTGCAGGGCTTCGCCCAGGTGGTCGAAAGAAGCCACCTCTATACGGACCAGCTTTTCGTGCTGCAGGGGAATCGGCCGCCGGCTCACCGCCACCACCTTGCCATAGGCGGGCGAGTCCAGGAGCTGCTGCAGGCAGTGGTGGCCTACCAGTCCGGTGGCGCCAATCAGGATTGCGGTCTTTGCAGGCATCGGGCTTTGACTTGGGGCACGGTGGTTTTCGGAAGGCTGCGATTATGCCGTTGAAGACAGGCGGTTGAAACCGGGGGACGAGTTGCATTTGCGCAATCCGACCGACTGGTCCGCCACGCTTTGGCGCCGCCACCCCTGCTGCCCCGTCCAGGACCCCGGCAATGTTTACGTTAACGTAAAGGTCAGACATAATCCGGGCCACCTGCCGCCACCCCCAAGACCGGCCATGAGCACGACCTACTCCATCTCCGAACTGGCCCGCGAGTTCGACGTCACCACCCGCACCATCCGTTTCTATGAAGACGAAGGCCTGCTCAATCCCGAGCGCCGCGGCCAGACCCGTATCTACTCGCCGCGTGACCGCGTGCTGCTCAAGCTCATCCTGCGCGGCAAGCGCCTGGGCTTCTCGCTGGCGGAGTGCCGCGAGCTCTTCAACCTCTACGACCCCGAGCACGACAACCAGGCCCAGTACCAGCTCATGCTGGACAAGCTGGCCGAGCGCCGTCGCGCCCTGGAACAGCAGCAGAACGACATCAGGCTCATGCAGATCGAGCTGGACACGGCCGAGGCCCGCATACGTGCCGCGCAGGCCGGCCACCCCTTTTCCGACGACGCCCTGGACCATGTCCTCGGCGACCCCACCACAGAGGACACACCATGAGCTACACCGGCATGAACTTCGGCCTGGGCGAAACCATCAGCGCCCTGCGTGACACCGTCGAACAGTTCGCGAAAAAGGAAATCGCCCCGCGTGCGGCCGACATCGACCGTAACAACGAATTCCCCATGGACCTCTGGCGCAAATTCGGTGACCTCGGCCTCCTGGGCATGACGGTGAGCGAGGAATACGGCGGCAGCGCCATGGGCTATCTCGCGCATGTCATTGCCATCGAGGAAATCTCGCGCGCCTCCGCCTCCGTGGGCCTGTCCTACGGCGCCCACTCCAATCTCTGTGTGAACCAGATCTTCCGCAACGGCAACGATGCCCAGCGTGCGAAATACCTGCCCGGCCTCGTGAGCGGCGAGCATATCGGTGCCCTGGCCATGAGCGAACCCAATGCCGGTTCCGATGTGGTGAGCATGAAGCTGCGTGCCGACAAGAAAGGCGACCGCTATGTGCTGAACGGCAACAAGATGTGGATCACCAACGGCCCCGATGCCCACACCTATGTGATCTACGCCAAGACCGACATCAATGCCGGTCCGCGCGGCATCACCGCCTTCATCGTCGAACGCGACTGGAAGGGTTTTTCCCGCCACCAGAAGCTGGACAAGCTGGGCATGCGCGGCTCCAACACCTGCGAGCTGGTGTTCCAGGACTGCGAAGTGCCGGAAGAAAACGTGCTGGGCAAGGTCGGCGAAGGCGTACGCGTGCTGATGAGCGGCTTGGATTACGAGCGCGTCGTGCTCTCCGGCGGCCCCGTGGGCCTGATGCAGGCCTGCATGGACGTGACCCTTCCTTACATCCACGACCGCAAGCAGTTCGGCCAGGCCATCGGTGAATTCCAGCTCATGCAGGGCAAGGTGGCCGACATGTACACCCTGCTCAATGCCTCGCGCGCCTATCTCTACACCGTGGCCCAGGCCTGCGACCGCGGCGAGACCGCACGCAAGGATGCCGCCGCCGTCATCCTCTACACCGCGGAAAACGCCACCAGGCTGGCGCTGGATGCGATACAGGTGCTGGGCGGCAACGGCTATATCAATGAAAACCCCACCGGCCGTTTCCTGCGTGACGCCAAGCTCTACGAGATCGGTGCCGGCACCAGTGAAATCCGCCGCATGCTGATAGGGCGCGAACTCTTCAACGAGACCAAATAACCCTGTCTCGTAGGAGCGGCTTCAGCCGCGAACCGAAAAGAAACTGTACCCCCGTTGGTTCGCGGCTGAAGCCGCTCCTACGGAAACGTGAAACAAATTACGGAAGGCTGTCATGCCCATCCTTAGCAGCAAGATCAATCCGCACTCCCCCGGCTTCCAGGAAAACGCCGCGCATATGCGCGGCCTTACCGCCGACTTGGAAAAGCTGCTGGAGAAAATCCGCCAGGGCGGCGGCGCTGCCGCCATCGAGCGCCACAAATCGCGTGGCAAGCTGACGGCGCGCGAACGCATCAATACGCTGATCGATGCCGGCTCGCCTTTCCTGGAACTGGCTCCCCTGGCAGCGCATGAGGTCTATGGCGAGGACGTGCCAGCGGCCGGCATCGTGGCCGGCATAGGCCGCGTCAACGGCGTGGAATGCGTGATCGCGGCCAACGATGCCACGGTGAAAGGCGGCTCCTACTATCCGCTGACGGTGAAGAAGCATCTGCGTGCGCAGACGATTGCCCAGGAAAACAACCTGCCCTGCATCTACCTGGTGGACTCCGGCGGCGCCAACCTGCCGCGTCAAGATGAAGTCTTCCCCGACCATCTGCATTTCGGCCATATCTTTTTCAACCAGGCGAATATGTCGGCGGCGAATATTCCGCAGATCGCCGTGGTCATGGGCTCCTGCACCGCCGGTGGCGCCTATGTGCCGGCCATGGCGGACGAAGCCATCATCGTCAAACACCAGGGCACCATTTTCCTGGCCGGCCCGCCGCTGGTGAAAGCTGCCACCGGTGAAGTGGTGAGTGCGGAAGACCTGGGTGGCGCCGACCTGCACAGCCGTGTTTCCGGTGTCACCGACCAGCTCGCAGAAAACGACGAGCATGCGCTGGACCTGGCCCGTGCCTCCGTGGGCCGCCTCAACCGCGTCAAGCGTATCAGCCTGGATGTGCGCGAGCCGGTGGCACCGCTCTACCCCGCCGAAGACATCTACGGCATCGTGCCCAAGGACACGCGCCAGCCTTTCGATGTGCGTGAAATCATCGCGCGTCTTGTCGACGGCTCCGAATTCGATGAATTCAAGCCGCTGTACGGCAGCACCCTGGTTACCGGCTTTGCGCGGCTCTGGGGCTATCCCGTGGGCATCATCGCCAATAACGGCATCCTGTTTTCCGAATCTGCCGTCAAAGGCGCGCATTTCATAGAGCTCTGCTGCCAGCGCAAGATTCCGCTGATCTTCCTGCAGAACATCACCGGCTTCATGGTGGGCAAGAAATACGAGGAAGGCGGCATTGCCAAACATGGCGCCAAGATGGTTCACGCGGTAGCCTGCGCCAAGGTGCCGAAATTCACCGTCATCATCGGCGGCAGCTTCGGCGCCGGCAATTACGGCATGTGCGGCCGCGCCTATGAACCGCGTTTCCTCTTCATGTGGCCGAATGCCCGTATCTCCGTGATGGGGGGCGAGCAGGCCGCCGCCGTGCTCACTGATGTGAAGAAAGCCGCGCTGGCCAAACAGGGCGTGAACTGGAGCGCCGAGGAAGAAGCCGCTTTCCGCCAGCCCCTCGTGGACAAATACGGCCGCGAAGCCCAGCCCGCCTATGCCAGTGCCCGTCTCTGGGATGACGGCGTGATCGATCCGGCCAAGACCCGTGATGTGCTGGGCCTGGCCATTTCCGCCTCCCTCAATGCCGACATTCCGGACACGAAGTTCGGCGTGTTCCGTATGTAAGGGGTAAGCCATGACTGCCCTGCTCACTGATCTGGACTCGCGCGGTGTCGCCACGCTGACGCTGAACCGGCCCGAGGTGCATAACGCCTTCGACGATGCGCTGATTGCCGAACTCAATACCGCCATCGACCATTTCGCCCGCCATCCCGAGGTGCGCCTGCTGGTGCTGCGTTCGGCCGGCAAAAGCTTTTCCGCCGGCGCCGACCTGGGTTGGATGAAGCGCATGGCCAGCTATTCGCGCGAAGACAATGAAAAGGATGCGGGTGAACTGGAAAGGCTGATGCGCGGCATTTATGACTTTCCCAAGCCGACGCTGGTCCTGGTGCAAGGCGCGGCTTATGGCGGTGCGGTCGGCCTGGTGAGCTGCTGTGATATCGCCCTGGCCAGTGACAAGGCCTCCTTCTCGCTCTCTGAAG
>DASUXS010000212.1:0-2127 GCA_036377855.1 Moraxellaceae bacterium | reverse complement strand
CAGGGGATTCTCGTAATCGGAGCGGCTGTAGCTGGCGTTGAAGGTCCAGTAGCCGAAGGGCAGGACGGGGGAGAGTGAAAACGCGCGGCTGCGTTCGCTGCGGCTGAAGGCCAGCTGCCAGCTGTCGTTGACCTCGAAGAGATTGTCCTTGTCCACGGTGGCGGTGAACTTGAGGCGGCCGGTGGCGGCTTCGCCACCGTTGTCGCCATAGAGGCCGGCACGCCAGCTGCGCTCATCCAGGGTTTTGACCAGCACCTTGGTACCGCCGGGCTGTTCGCCCGGCTCCAGGGCCACCGCGGCCTGCGCGGAGGGAGCGCGGTTGACCTGGTCCACGCCCTGCTCGATGTCCTGCAGGCGCAATTTTTTTCCGGCCCGGGTCGGAAAGGCGGCGGCGATACGCCGGCCGGCAACGCCGTCCTGGTGCCCGTTCAGCAGGAGGGCCTCGACCACGCCTTCAATCACCTGCAGGCGCAGCACACCGGCGGCGACGGTCTGCTCGGGCAGGTAGGCCCGGCTGGTGATGAAGCCGCGCGCGACATAGGCGGCATTGATGCCCTGCATGAGCTGGCTGATGTCGGCCTGTGCCAGGCAGCGCCCTTCATAGGCGGCGGTGATGCCCGCAAGATCCTCCGGGGCCAGCGCGGTGACGCCCTGCACCTCCACCTGCCGGACCGGTACACAGCCCGCGGAGGATTTGGCGGCGGACGGAGGGGGCGTTACAGGTGCCAGCGCCGGACGGGGCACCGTGAGCTGCTGCTGCAGGCGTTGCTCCTGCTGCTGGCGCTGCAAGTCCAGGGCAGGGTCTATGCGTACCGGCTCTGCCGCCATCGCAGAGGATGCCAGCAGCATCCCCACCAGCACTTTCCAGCTCCTGCCCATGGCCCGCATCCTCGCACAAAAGGCGCGATGCTAGGGCTGCGTATGGCTTCTGTAAATTCGTAGTTCCCGCAAATCTGCGCCAACGCAAAAGCCCGGCAGAGGCCGGGCTTTTGCGTTTTGCTGGACGGTTGTAGCGATTACTGCGCCGCCGCTTCCTTCCCCGGCTGCGTCACAAAACCGATCTTGCTCAGGCCGGCCGACGCCGCGCCCGACATGATTTCCGCAATCAGCTCGTAGCGCGTGTCCTTGTCGGCATGCAGATGCACTTCCGTGTCCGGTGCCTTGAGGCCGGTTTCATTCAGCCTGGCCAGCACTTCGTCCTTGCTCAGGGGCTGCTTGTCCCAATAGAGCTGGCCGCTGCCATCCAGGGACAGGTCGATTTTCTCCGCCGGTTTCACCGGGGCCGACGAGGCCGTGGGCAGGTTCACTTTCACCGCATGCGACATCAGCGGCGCCGTCACCATGAAGATCACCAGCAGCACCAGCATCACGTCGATCAGCGGGATCATGTTGATCTCCGCCATGGGCGCGCCGCTGCCCTGCTGGTTGAAGCCTCCGAATGCCATGATCAGTGTCCTGCCTCAGTGTTGCGCAGCGGCGCGACATTGGTGGTCTTGCCGTTGCTGGTGATGGCCTGCTGGCCGGTGGTCAGGAAGGCGAACAGGTCGTGGGCAAAGGAGTCCAGGCGGCCCAGCAGCACGCGGTTGCTGCGCACGAAAGCGTTGTAGGCCAGCACGGCGGGAATGGCCACCGCCAGGCCCAGGCCGGTCATGATCAGCGCTTCGCCCACGGGGCCGGCGATCTGTTCCAGCGAACCCATGCCGCTGGCACCGATGGCGACCAGGGCGTGGTACACGCCCCACACGGTGCCGAACAGGCCCACGAAAGGCGCGGTGGCACCGATGGAGGCCAGCACGGTGAGGCCGTTTTCCAGGCGCGTGGTTTCCTCATCGATCACGCGGCGCATGGTGCGGGTGAGGAAATCAGCGGGGCTGCCCGCCTCTTCCAGCTTGGCCACGCCGACCTTGGCGTGGTGGGCGCGGGCAAACAGCGCGTGGCTGGTGAGGTGGGAGAAAGGATTGTCGACGCCATGCGTGCTGATTTCATGCTGCACGGCTTCCAGGGAAGAGGCATTCCAGAAGAAATCGGTGAAGGCGGCGCTGCGCTTCTTGGTGCGGATCTGCAGCACGGTCTTGGTGACGATATAGAACCAGGACACCGCCGACATGCTCAGCAGGATCACGAAAA
>DASUXS010000211.1:0-4089 GCA_036377855.1 Moraxellaceae bacterium | reverse complement strand
TGGCCGGAAGGCGTGGAAAAAGAGGCGGCCCGGCTCAAGCCGGAAGTGCTGGAGGCGGACAAGGATGGGCGCGTGGATCTGCGCGACCTGCCCCTGGTCACCATCGATGGTGAAGACGCCCGTGACTTCGACGATGCCGTGCTCTGCGAGAAGCGCCGCGGCGGGTATCGCCTGGTCGTGGCCATCGCCGATGTGTCGCACTATGTGCGTCCGGGCTCGGCGCTGGACGAAGAGGCGCTGAAGCGCGGCAACTCGGTTTACTTCCCGCAGCAGGTGGTACCCATGCTGCCGGAAGTGCTGTCCAACGGCCTTTGCTCGCTGAATCCCAAGGTGGACCGTCTCTGCATGGTCTGCGACATGAATATCTCGCTGGCGGGACGTGTCACGGCCTACAAGTTCTATGAAGGCGTGATGCATTCCAAGGCGCGCCTGACCTATACCAAGGTCAGTGACCTGCTGGAGCATCCGGACAGCGAGGCGGGCCGCAAGGTGGCGCAGGATCATGCCGACGTGGTCGAGCCCGTGCAGCGCCTCTACGAGCTCTTCAAGATCCTGCGTGCCTCGCGCGAAAAGCGCGGCGCGCTGGATTTCGACAGCAATGAAACCCGCATCATCTTCAGCAAGGACCGCAAGATCGACAAGATCGTTCCGGTGGTGCGCAACCAGGCGCATATGCTGATCGAAGAGTGCATGCTGGCGGCCAATGTCTGCGCCGCCGAGTACGTGGCCAAGAACGAGCTGCCGGCGCTTTACCGCAACCACGAAGGCCCGCGCGACGAGAAGCTGTCCAAGCTGCGCAACTACCTGGGTGCGCTGGGCATTCCCTTTACGGCCGGCAAGAAGCCGCAGCCTTCCGACTTCCAGGCGGTGCTCGAAAAAATCGGTGAGCGTCCTGACGCTCACATCATCCAGACCATGCTGCTGCGCTCGCTGACCCAGGCGGTGTATTCGCCCAACAACCTGGGTCACTTCGGCCTGGCGTATGAAGCCTATGCGCATTTCACCTCGCCCATACGCCGTTATCCCGACCTGCTGCTGCACCGCGTCATACGCGCCAAGCTGCGTGGCGAGCGCACGGTGATGCAGTCGCTGGGCGACCGCATGAAGCGCCTGCGCGGCCAGAAGCTGGAGCGTGACGCCGCCACCATCGTGCCCGACATGGCGCAGATGCTGGCCTTTGGCGAGCACTGCTCCATGACCGAGCGCCGTGCCGACGAGGCCACGCGCGATGTCATGGCCTGGCTGAAGTGTGAATACATGCAGGATCGTATTGGCGAAGAGTTCGATGGTGTCATCGCCGGCGTGACCTCCTTCGGTTTCTTCGTGGAGCTGACGGATATCTATGTCGAGGGGCTGGTGCATATCAGCAACCTCAAGGGCGATTACTACGACTTCGACGCCACCATGCAGAAACTGGTGGGCACGCGCTCCGGTACGCAGTTCGCCCTGGGCGACACCGTGCGTATCAAGGTGGCGGCCGTGAACATGGACCAGCGCAAGATGGATTTCGAGCTGATTGAAGGTGGTTCCACGCTGCGTCGTGGCGGTCCGCGCATGGCTTCGACTGAAATGGACAATGCGCCGCGCGGCAAGGGCGGGAAAGGCGGCGGCAAGTCGCAGCCGGCATCGCGTTCAGGCAAGGCGCCGGCGAAGTCCTCCGGCAAATCGGATGGTGGCAGGGCCGGTGGTGGCAAAGCGGACGGCAAGTCGGTGCGTGACCGCCTGCGGGCCGGCGACATCCCCGGTAAAGACAGCGGCAAGGGCAAGGACGGCGGCAAGCCCAAATCCAAGAAACCTGTTGCGCGCAAGAAGAAGTAAATGGCCAAGAACATCCTGATCTATGGCCTGCATGCGGTGCAGGCCTACCTCGACCGGCATCCCGAAGGCGTGCTGGAAGTTTTCCTCCTGAAAAGCCGTGATGACGAGCGCCTGAACCGCTTGGTGCAGGCCCTGCGCCCGCTGGGCCTCACCCTGCAGTGGCGCGAGCGTGGCCAGCTGGATGAGCTGGCTGGCGACAGCCATCACCAGGGCGTGGTCGCCAGGGTGCGCGAACAGGCGCCGGGTGACGAACACGCCCTGATGGATTTCCTGGATGGCTTGTCAGTGCCGCCTTTCCTGCTGCTGCTCGACAACATCACGGACCCGCACAACCTCGGCGCCTGCCTGCGCAGCGCCGATGCAGCCGGGGTGCATGCGGTGATCACGCCGCGCGACAAATCCGCTTCCATCACGCCGGTGGTGCGCAAGGTGGCTGTCGGTGCGGCCGAGACCTTGCCTTTCTTCCAGGTCACCAACCTGGCGCGCTGCATGGAAGGCTTGCGGGATCGTGGTATCTGGCTGATAGGAACGGCGCTGGAGCCCACGGCCAAGCCGCTCTACGAGCTGGATCTGAAGGGGGCGCTGGGCGTCGTGATGGGGGCGGAAGGCAGCGGCCTGCGCCGTCTGACCCGTGAGAACTGCGACCTGCTGACTTACATTCCGATGGCGGGCTCAGTGGAAAGCCTGAATGTGTCCGTTGCCACCGGTGTGACGCTGTTCGAGGCCCTGCGGCAGCGCAACGCCGGCTAGCTCAGTGTGCAGAGATTCGGATACGGCTGTTTGCGGCGTTGATGGGGCGCATTTCAATGTCCCCAAGGGGGGCTGCTGCGGCCGAGCTGCCCAGCGTGAGCCCGGTGATGTTCATCCAGAGATTGTTCATCTTGCTGCCGAGTTCGAGAACGATTGAGGCATTGTCGATGAATACCTTTGTGCCCTCCAGATCGATATTGCCGGTCTGGAGGCGCTTGATGCGGACGGTGCTTTTGCTGCTGTAGGCGCCTTCCTGGTTCATGAGGTCCAGGTCATTCATGCTGATTTCGCTGATATAGCCATCCAGGGTGGCCAGCGGCGTGATCATTCCTCGCGGGCGCGATATCGTGGTCTTGATCTCCGCGCCGGGTGCAATCACCAGCTGGGTATTGTCGCCCAGGCTCATGAAGTTGTAGGCGCTGAGCTGCGATGCGCGCAGGCCGACGCGGTCTGCCTTTGCGGGGGCATTTGCCACCCCGATTTTCGTGCCGGAAAGGTCGACCACAATCGGCTTGTCGGTGCGGGTGTCAATGCCGATCAGGGCGGTGTTGCTGCTGCTGCGCAAGCTGTGGATGTTGATGTCCAGGTTCGTCACCTCGATGCCTATCGAGCTGACGACAACGGCGCCGGCATCGCCGGCGTACCCGGAGCGGGGCAGGCCATCTTCATCGAACATGATGATGCCGGTCCTGACCTTGCTGCTCAGGTTGATGTTGACGCTGTCGCCAACCACTCGTGACGTCGCGTGGACCGTGCCCGAGCCATCGCTGAGATAGATGGTGCCGCTCTCGATGTAGTCCTGCTGCACATTCGCCAGCTGTATGCCGCTCAATTCCGTGCGCAGCGAAAGATCGGTGTCAGGAAGCAGTGCCAGGCTGTTGTCATCGCGCAGTCGGGCCGTGGTGCCGGGGCGCGCTACGGGGGCGTGGTCGCTGAATATGCCCAGGGCATTGTCTATGCCGGTCTCGCCCAGGTCATAGGTGGCGATCTGCGGCAGCGTAAAACTCTTGAAGGTGCTGCGTGGCCGCGTGCTGAAGTCATCCCGGGGCGGGGTGGCGTCCGCCACCGGTGGGGGCGAGGACGGCCGGGGTTTGGCGGCCTGCTGTTTCTGGTAGTCAAAGAGCGCAACCAGATATTGAGAGTAACTGGCAAAGTCTTCGGGCGCAGGGCGGCCACTTGCTTCGGCGCTGCCGGAGATGATCGCCGCGCACGCGAAGAGCAGGGGGAGGTGCCGCACAGTTGGCTTTCTCATGGTTGCTACGGCTTCTGCCGGTTCCTTTTCAGATTCTTGTTCTTTTTTGTCAGGGGGCCGCTACCTTCAGTGCGTAGTGGCGTTGACCTCAACCACGCGCTGCGGGGCGGAAATCCGCCCTATGTCTAGCCGGGGCCGGGGCTCCGTGCCTCCGGCTTCCTGCAGTTGCCGCTCCTGGACAAGCTGCTGTTGCAGCTGCTCCGGAGACAGTGCTTCTTCGGTGCTGGTCCCGCTTATGGGCAGGGAGTTGGTAACGCTGGCCTGGCTCA
>DASUXS010000210.1:0-2459 GCA_036377855.1 Moraxellaceae bacterium | reverse complement strand
CATGCCGCGGAAACGCGTCTTGGCTTCTTCCACCGAAGCCTTGATCACGCCCAGGCGGTTCATGGGGTCGGCGATATGCGTGCCCAGGTTTGCCAGGATCATGGCGATCTGGTTGCCGCCATCGCTGTCGTCCTTGCGCAGGGACACCGGCACCATGGCGATCAGCGGACGGTCCGGCAGCTCATGCATGCTGATCAGGTAGTCGCGCAGCGCGCTGCCGCACATGGCCAGCACGATGTCGTTCAGCGTGCAGTCAAAGGCCTTGGCCACGGTCTTGATACGCGACAGGGAATAGGACTGCGCGGCAAAACGGCGCGAACCGGTGATGGGCTGGTTGAGCTGGCAATGCGGCGCCTGGAAGACCGAGACGTAGTTGGGATCACGCTTGGCCTTGTTGGAAACCTTCATCACTTCCCGGATGACATTGGGGAAGGTGGCCGCCTGCTTGCTCAGGCCCGCGGTCAGGCGCGCCAGGCCGGTGGCCACATCGGTGGGGCTGGGCAGGCCGGTATTGGCAGGACGGCGACGCTCCATGGCCCATACGGGTGGCAGGTCGCGTGCCTCAGGATCGGTCGACAGCGCGCGCATGCCCATGCGCATGGCACCAATACCGTCCACGACGGAATGGTGGATCTTGGAATAGAGGGCGAAGCGGCGGTTCTGTATGCCTTCGATCAGGTGCACTTCCCACAGCGGGCGGGCGCGGTCCAGCAGGTTGCTGTGCTCGGCCGAGACCAGGGACAGCAGCTCACGGATACGGCCGGGCTTGGGCAGGGCCTCGTGGCGGAAGTGGTGATCGATGTCGAAGTGGTCGTCGGTTTCCCAGAAGGCCTGGCCGAAACGGGTCTCGAGACGTTTGTTGAAGGGCGGCTGCGGCTTGTCATAGGCGCGCATCTGCTCCGCCAGCTCGCGGATGTACTTGGGGCCGGCATCTTCGGGGAAGGTGAAGAGCTGCAGGCCGGCAACATGCATGGGCTGCTGTCGTCTTTCCAGCCAGAGAAAGAGCTGATCGACAGGACCTAGAGGTGTCATGGCGGAAATCCTTGTTTTACATCCGGGGAGCGGCGACAGTGACAACCCGCAAGACTTCTTCCATGACGGAGCTGTCACATCAGGGGCTAGGATAACCGAAGCCCCCTGACACTTGATGCACTGGGCACGCCAATTCTGCCGTGACTTTGTCGCGTTAGGATAAACGGCATGTGACAAGCCCCCCGCCCTTCATCAGGAGACCCGGATTCCGATGACTGAACGCCACGACATCGCCGCCCTGCGCCAGGACTACAGCCGCCAGAGCCTGTCCCCCGAGGATTGCCTGGCCAGCCCCCTGGAACAGTTCAGCCGCTGGCTGGACGAGGCCATCGCCGCCCAGGTGCACGAGCCCACCGCCATGCATGTCGCCACCGTGGGACAGGACGGCCGGCCCTCGGCGCGCCTGGTGCTGCTCAAGGGCATAGAACACGACCATTTCGTTTTCTACACCAACTACGAATCGCGCAAGGGCCAGCAGATAGTCGACAACCCTTTCGTGGCCCTGACCTTCTTCTGGCCGGAGCTGGAGCGCTCGGTGCGTATCGAAGGCCGCGCCAGCAAAACCTCGGCGGAAAACTCAGACGAATATTTTGCCTCGCGGCCTTACCAGAGCCGCGTCGGCGCCTGGGCGTCGCAGCAAAGCCAGCCGCTGGACAGCCATGCCACGCTGGTGGCGCGCGCCGCGGGTTTTGCGGCGAAGTACGTCACCGGTGTGCCGCGGCCGCCGCATTGGGGCGGGTATGCGGTGACGGCGGATCGGATTGAGTTCTGGCAGGGAAGGCCGTCGCGGTTGCATGACCGGGTTTTGTATTTGAAGGATGACGAAGGGAAGTGGGAGAGGCAGAGGCTTTATCCCTGAGGAGCTGTTCCCAATGAAACGATATCTTTTGATTGCGCTGGCTGTGGTGGCTTCTCTCGCAGGATGCGGAGACAAGCATGGCATGGAAGCCAGACAGTATGTGCACAAGGCCCAAGAGTCGCTGGTGGCGCAGGGTGTTTGCAAGGATGCACAGGATTGCACCAGTCGGAGTGTGGTTCTCTTTGATGGAGCAGCGCCGTGGGGAGAGCAACCGTATGTCAATCTTTACGGAATAAGTAATCCACATATCGTTGAAAATGTGGTTTTCGCTTTGCGGGAAGAGCGAAAGAAGTTTGGGCCGGGGGTGATTGTTACGGCTTACAGTTCCAACCATGGCCAGCCCAAGCAAGAACTTAAGCGGATAGAAATCGAATAAGCCGTCTTTCAATCCTGCTCTTCTAACGGAGGAGATTGCTGCAGTTGGTGTGAGGTGATGGCACCTCTCGCCTCGCTCGTCTCCCCTCACCCCAGCCCTCTCCCGGAGGGAGAGGGGGGTACGACGGTCTCTGCTCATTTCTCCCTGTCGCCCCGGCGAAGGCCGGGGCCCAGCGTCTTTAGCAGCGTTGTT
>DASUXS010000209.1:0-2511 GCA_036377855.1 Moraxellaceae bacterium | reverse complement strand
CTGTCCTGTGTATGGATCGCCTTTTCCTATACCCGCGACCTGGATGCCTGGCATATCGTGCTGCCGCGTTTCCTGCAGGGCGTGGCCATGTCGCTGATGTTCGTGCCGGCCGCCGGCATTGCCTTGGGCGGCATTGCGCCGGCACAGATGGCGTCGGCGTCGGGGTTGCTGAATTTCATGCGATCACTGGGGGCATCGGCCTCGGTGGCCGTATCGGTCACGGTCTGGGATTACCGCAGCACGGTGCACTACGCCAGCCTGGCGGAAACCTGGCCCGGCCCCGATGCGGCATTGCCGGGTCCGGCCTGGAGCGTGGATGAAATGGCGCAAGGGCAGCTGGCGATGCAGGTGATGCAAGTGGATGCCATGACCAGCGCCACCACGGATGTCTTCCTGCTGATCAGCGTGGTGTTCCTGCTGCTGGCGATGGTGGCGCTGCTGGCGCGTCCGGCGCCAGTGTCGGCGGTGAGCCTGATGGACGGCCACTGAGCGAGCGGCGGGAAGGGTCAGAGCCTTTTCTGCACGCGCTTCAGTTCTTTGAGGAAGCGCTCGGCCGCCACATCCGGCGCCCAGGGCTCCCAGGGGCTGCCGCCGTAGATGGCGACCAGCGGATCGGTCTTCACCGGTTTGAAAGGAATCTTCAGCACCTGCTTCACCTCGTCCGCGCTCCAGCCGGCCACATGCAGGGCTTCGCTGGCGGCGGCGATACGGTCGGCGCGTTTGTGCAGGTCTTTCTCTTCCGGCGTCCAGTACTGGATGCCATAGCGCTGGAAGACCACGTCCTGCAGGCGGCCTGCCAGTTCATGGAAGCCGTCGCCCAGGAAAGGCTTGATCACGGAAAGCGGATCGAAACCCAGCAGGCCTTCGTCAGCGTCATGCAACAGCTCGCGCAATTCGGCGAGCGGCGCCAGGCCCGAGGGCTCCTCGGCGCGGCGCAGCGCCAGCACCGTCAGCGAATGCTGCGCCACTGACAAAGGCAGCGGCCAGGCGGAATGGCCGCCCCAGCGATAGGTGCGCGCGAGACCAATGGCCAGGTCTTCATCGTCCCAGTCAAAGGGTGTGGGATTCAGCAGGTCCAGGCGTTTGCCGGAAGGCAGGCGGACCCAGGCGCGGATGTTGTCGGTATTCATGCGTCCGCGAGCAGCTGGGCCTCGGCGACATTCAGCGTGCCTTCGTAAATCGCGCGGCCGGTGATGGCGCCGACGATGCCGCTGCCGGCCACGACCTTGAGGCGTTTGATGTCGTCGATATTGGTGACACCGCCGGAGGCGATGACGGGAATGCCGCCGTCGCGCGCCAGCTGCGCGGTGGCTTCCACGTTCACGCCCTGCATCATGCCGTCGCGGGCGATGTCGGTGTAGACGATGGCGGAGACGCCGGCATGGCGGAACTGCACGGCCAGGTCGACAGCTTTCACGCTGGAGACTTCGGCCCAGCCATCGGTGGCCACCAGGCCGTCTTTGGCATCGATGCCGACAATGATCTTGCCCGGAAAGGCCTTGCAGGCCTCCACCACGAACTGCGGTTCCTTCACGGCCTTGGTGCCTATGATGGCGAAGGACACGCCGGCCTTCACATAAGCCTCTATCGTTTCCAGCGAGCGTATGCCGCCACCGATCTGTATGGGCAGCTTGGGATATTTTTTCGCGATGGCGGTGACGATCTCGCCGTGTATCGGCGTGCCGGCAAAAGCGCCGTTGAGGTCCACGAGATGCAGGCGACGCGCGCCCTGGTCCACCCAGTGCGTGGCCATGCCCACGGGGTCATCGGAAAACACGGTGTCGTCTTCCATGCGGCCCTGTTTCAGGCGTACGCATTTGCCGTCTTTGAGGTCGATGGCGGGGATGATCAGCATTTCATTTCTCCTCCCTCTCCCGCCGGGGGAGGGCCGGGGTGAGGGCGGTGTAAAAATCAGCCGCGGTGGCCGCTACGAGGGGCGGCCCTCACCCTAGCCCTCACCGCCTAGGCGGGAGAGGGGATTCATATCGGTGTCAGGGATTCCAGTGCAGGAAATTCTTGAGCAGTGTGAGGCCGGCGGTGGAGCTTTTTTCCGGGTGGAACTGCACGGCAAAGATATTGTCGCGGGCCAGCGCACAGCAGAAATCCAGGCCGAAATGCGAGCGGCCGGCGCAGAGGGCGTCTTCTTCCGGGGCGCAGAAATAGCTGTGCACGAAATAAAAACGCGAACCGTCGGCGATATTGGCCCAGAGCGGATGCTTCTGGGTCTGCCAGACTTCATTCCAGCCCATATGCGGTACTTTCAGCTTTTCGCCGTTTTCAACACGGTCATGGCCGAAGAATTTCACGTCACCGGGATAAATGCCCAGGCCGGGCACGCCGCCGTTCTCCTCGGAATGCGCCAGCAGGGCCTGCATGCCCACGCAGATGCCCAGCAAGGGTTTGTCCTTGAGCGCTTCGCGCACTTCGGCATCGACACCGTGCTTGCGCATTTCCGCCATGCAGTCGCGCATGGCGCCCTGGCCGGGCAGCACGACGCGGTCGGCGGCGCGC
>DASUXS010000208.1:0-7090 GCA_036377855.1 Moraxellaceae bacterium | reverse complement strand
CAAGGTCTTCTTCCGCCACCACCGTTTCCGGCAGCACGCGGCCTATCACGGAAATGCCGGCATTCACCACGCTTTGCGCGGTGCCGCTTATCAAGGGATGCCAGCGCGCCAGCCCCCTGCCTTCCTGCAGACGCCGGTAGGCGCAGCTGGCCGGCAGCCAGTTGATGCCGGCGAGATTGTCGGGCCGCAGCTGCACGCAGTCCGGCACCTGGCGGCGCCGGTTGGGATAATCGCTGCACTGCGCCGTGGACAGGTCCAGCAGGCGGCAGGACACGCGCGTGTAATCGATATCGCCCGTGTCTTCGTATTCCAGCTTGTGCAGGCAGCAACGGCCGCAGCCATCGCAGAGCGCTTCCCACTCCGCCGGCGTCAGCTCCTGCAGCGCATGGCGCTCCCAGAAGCGTTCGCGCAAAGGCTCCCTGGCCTTAGGCATCGGCGGCCACCACGGGATAATCAATGCCCTGCTCGTCCAGCTGCGCGCGTATGAACTCCTGCCACACGCCCTGCGGCTGCCAGATGGCAAGCATCACGGCCGCCGCCTCGTGCACCGGCACGGCCTCATGCAGCACGCGGTAAAGGAAGACAAAGGCGGAAGCGCGCATATTGCAGGCACAGTGCACCAGCACGGCATCGTCGCGCACGGCCCAGAGGATCTGGGCAAACAGCGTGAATTTATCTGCCGTGGGATTTTCCCAGACGACAGGCAAATGGATGTAGTTGATGCCCTGCGCCGTGAGACGCGCGCCTTCATCGGCCACCGCGTTGTCAGAAGTGGGCAGCGCCAGGTTGATGACATGGCGCACACCAGTCTGGCCCAGCTGTGCCAGCTGCTCGGCCGAGGGCTGGGCCGCGGTGCAGAGATGGTCATCGATGATGCTGACGGAAGGCAGGGCAAGACTCATGGCTGTCCTCTGGGGGCGGCGGCTGGGCTCAGTTCGGAATGTCGCGGTATTTGCTGTCGTCCGGATTGTAGAGGTCCAGCAGGTAGTCCTCTTTCTGCGGCGGCATCTGCAGGTAAAAACCTTTTTCCTCGATTTCCGCGCGCAGCTTTTCCGAACTCACCCGCGCCAGTTCGCGGCCGGGCTTGTGCGGCATGTCCATGACATGGATGGGCGTGCCGAAGATCTGCAGCAGCGCCGGCGGTACGCGGCTCAGGCCGTCGGCCTTGGGCACGTAGAGATACATTTCGTCTTTCTTGCTGCTTTTGTAGACAGCCAGAAGCAGGAGGCTCATGCCGGACTTCTCACCAGTTGGATTGCAGGGCGGATCAGGCGGGCTGGGCGACAGCCCGCTGGCGCTCCAGGCGCCAGGCCGCCAGCGCATTCTCCGCTGAATCCAGCACCGGCTCCAGCACCGGCAACAGCAACTCGCCGCGCCAGCCGGCAAAGGCCCGCGGCAAGGCGGCGTCGCGGCCGGTATCCACGCGGCCCATCACCAGGGCCTCGACATGGCGCTTGCGCAGCAGCACCTCTTCCGGCACGCCGGTGGCCTGGGCCACCGGCTTGGCGGCGGCACGCAGGGTCTCGAACAGCTCGCGGGATTCCTTGGGCAGCGGCGTGGGCAGGCGCGCCGGCCAGGTCTCGGGCGGCAGCTGCTTCGCAGCCTGGACCACGGCCAGGATGGCCTCGCCTTCGCGGCGCAGGATGCGCGGTGTCACGTCCTCGATCTCGGACAGCGCCTGCAGGCTGCCGGGCTGGCGCCGGGCCAGCGTGAACAGGCTGCTGTTCTTGATCAGGAAGCCGCGCGGAATGTCACGGCTGCGCGCTTCGCGTTCACGCCAGATCAGCACCTCGCGCAGCACGGCCAGCTCCTGGCGGCGCAGGCGCCAGGCATTGCTGACCTCGCGGTACATCAGCGTGGCATCCGGCGTGAAATCCAGGTCATCCAGCATGAGCCGGCAATCGCCCAGGAAAAAATCCATGAGCCGGCGTTCGGCCAGGGCGCGCATCAGGTAGTCATGCAGCGGTGGCAGGTATTTCACGTCCAGCGCTGCGTAGGACACCTGGCCCGGTGACAGCGGACGCGCCAGCCAGTCCGAACGCGATTCATCCTTGGGAATGTCCACGCCCAGGTTTTCCTGCAGCGCTTTCTGGTAGCCCACCTGCAGGCCCTGGCCCAGGAAGGCCGTGGCGATCTGCGTGTCCACGATGCCGCGCGGCATGGCGCCAGCGAGACGCGTCAGCACTTCTATGTCTTCGGAGCAGGCATGCAGCAGCTTGCGCGGGAATTCATTGAGCAAGAGCGGCAGCAGTGGCGAGAAGTCCGTGATGCCCAGCGGGTCTATCAGGTACTCGGTATCACCGTCGCCTATCTGTATCAGGGCCAGGCGCGGGTGGAAGGTGTCCACGCGCATGAATTCCGTGTCCAGCGCGATGGCCTCGCGGGCGGCCAGCTTGTGCGCCATGGCGGCCAGTGCCGCATTGTCCGTAACGTGAACGATATTCAAACCCGACCTGCCTTTTTTCTTTTTGATACCGTCCTCCCCTCACAAAAACCCGTGACGGGAGGACGGTGTTGTTGCCGCGCTTACAGACCCAGCTGCTTGGCGATCACTTCGTTCATGATCTCGTAGGTGCCGCCGCCTATGGCCAGGATGCGGTTGTCACGCGACAGCCGCTCCACCAGCGATTCGCGCATGAAACCCATGCCGCCGAAAATCTGCACGGCTTCATAGGTGACATAGTCGCTGACCTTGGTGGAGAAATTCTTGGCCATGGAGACTTCCTTGACTGCCGGAATGCCGGCCTGGATACGGGCCGCCACGCGGTAGGTGAATTCGCGGCTGGCTTCCACCTGCATGGCCATGTCGGCCAGCTTGTGGCGTATCACCTGCATCTTGGCCAGCGGCTTGCCGAAGGCTTCGCGCTCCTTCACATAGCGCAGCGATTCTTCCAGCGCCATCTGCGCCGTCATATTGGCCATGACGGCGAGGTTGAGGCGCTCCATCTGGAAATTGGTCATGATGACGAAGAAGCCGGCATTCTCGCTGCCGATGAGGTTGGCCTTGGGCACCTTCACGTCGTCGAAGAAGAGCTCGGCGGTGTCGCTGGCCCACCAGCCATGCTTTTTCAGCGGCTGGCCGGTGGTGAAACCGGGCATGCCCTTCTCCATCAGCAGCAGGCTGATGCCGCCATAACCGTCGCCACCGGTGCGCACCGCCACCGTGTAGTAGTCGGCACGGATACCGGAGGTGATGAAGACCTTGGAGCCGCTGACGCGGTAGTAATCGCCATCGCTGACGGCACGCGTCTTGATGTTGGCGACATCGGAGCCGCCGGAGGGCTCGGTGATGGCCAGCGCGGCAATCTTGTCGCCGGCCAGCACTTCCGGCACCACGCGACGCTTCATTTCCTCGCTGCCCCATTTCACGATGGGAGGCAGGCCGATGTCGGCGGAGCCCAGGCTGGCCACAAGGCCGCCGGAACCGGAACGCATCAGCTCTTCGCTGGCGGCGATCTTCATGAAGACATCGCCCTCGGCAATGCCACCCAGGGCTTCCGGATAACCGATACCGGCCACGCCGGCATCGGCCAGGGTCTTGTAGAGTTCGCGCGGGAAAGTGCCCGCCTCTTCCCAGTCGTTCACATAGGGCGCGATATGCTCGGCGACGATCTTGCGGATGGTGCGGCGCACTTCCTCATGGGTGTCGTTGAAATACTCGGTGTAGCTCATGCTGCTTGCCTCTTCCCTTGGTTGGCGCCCGCTCCTGGAATAACACGGTAAAAATCACCGCAGGAACGGACAGTAAGCCAGCCCGGTCGCATCGCCCTGACAATGTGCCGATAACGCACGGGGCAATACGGCCGCAGCCGGCAGATCCACCATGCGTCACTGACGCATGGACAAGCCCGGACCTCAGCCCAGGGCTTTACGGCCCGCCAGCGCATGCGCCAGCGTGTTGCCGTCGACGAATTCCAGTTCACCGCCCATGGGCACGCCATGCGCGATACGGCTGACGGTGAGGGCTTCCTGGTCGCGCAGGGCTTCGCGTATGTAATGCGCGGTGGCCTCGCCTTCCACGGTGGGATTGGTGGCCAGGATGAGTTCGCGCACACGCTCGTCGCGCACGCGCTGCAAGAGGCGCGGAATGCCCAGCTCGCGCGGCCCTATGCCGTCCAGCGGCGAGAGATGGCCCTTCAACACGAAATAGACACCGCGATAGGACGCCGAGCTTTCAATCGCCAGCAGGTCCACGGGATTTTCCACGACACACAACAGGCTGCGGTCACGCGCGCTGCTGCTGCAGATATGGCAGCGCTCGTTTTCGGTGAGGCTCTGGCATTCGCTGCATTCGCGCACGCCGGCCATGGCGCGCTCCAGCACCTCGGCCAGGCGGCGGCCACCGCCACGATTGCGTTCCAGCAGATGCAGCGCCATGCGCTGCGCGGACTTGGGGCCTACGCCCGGCAGCACGCGCAGGGCTTCGACCAGTTCAGTGACGAGGGGGCTTAAAAACATCAGTTGCAACGCAGCGGGGACGTCGGCCCCTGCTGCATGACCTTGTCCAGCCAGGCCTGGTCAAACACTTCGGCGGTGCCGCCCTCGGCCATGTAATGCGAGATGGCCACGGTGGCCGTGCCCGTCACGCCGCAGGAACCGGTGGGCGGTGTCGGGGCCAGGCTCAAGAGCTGGGTAGCGGCGCGGTGGTTGGAAAAGCAGAACCAGACCGTGCGGTTGCTGTTGGGCGGCAGCTGCTTGGCACCGGCGGCATCCGGATAGAAGCAGACGCGGTCGCCACGCCAGTCCAGGGTTTCGGCATCCTGGCGGCGCTCGAAGCGGCCGCTGAGGTTGACCGTGCCGCTGTACTCGGCCTGGCGGCCTTCACGGCTGACCAGGGTGAGGCCGTCGGCCAGCGCCGTGGACGACAACATCAGCACACAACACAACAGGGAGAATTTGCGCTGCAGCATGGGGGAAGACCTCGTCAATAACTGGGGCTGCTCGTGGTTTCAGAACGGCAGCTTGAATCCGGGGGGAAGGTTGAGACCTTGCGTGACGCCACCCATTTTTTTCTGGCTGTGGTCCTCGACCTTGCGCACGGCATCGTTCACCGCGGCGGCGATCAGGTCCTCCAGCATCTCCTTGTCTTCCTTGAGCAGGCTGTCATCGATCTGCACACGCTTCACATCGTGGCGACCGGTCATGACCACCTTGACCAGGCCGGCACCGGCTTCACCGGTGAGTTCGGTATGGGCCAGCTCTTCCTGCGCCTTCTGCATCTGCTTCTGCATCTGCTCCTGCATGCGCTGGGCCTGTTGCATCAATTGCTGCATGTTCATTTCTGTACAACCTTCACTTAATCAAGGGGAGTAATCGAATCCGGCAGGATTTCTGCCTGGAAATCGGTCATCAGCACGCGCACCAGCGGGTCCTCCCGCAGTACGCGTTCGGCATCGGCCAGGCGCGCCTGTTTGCGCGCGGCGATCACCTGGATGGGAATGGCATAGGCCGGATCTTTCTTGGCCAGCTTGAGGCTGGCCTGCGGGAAACGGCGGCGGAAACTTTCTTCCACCATGGCAATCGACGGGCCGCTGGCCACGATTTCATGCTTGGCCGCGATCTGCAGCTCGAAATGATTTTCATCCAGCGCCACCAGGGCGGCATGGCGGGCGAGATTCAGGCCACCACCGGCGAGGCCGCTGTTGCGCACCCACTGCTCCCAGGCTTCCGGCGTGCAGTAGGCCGTGGCGGGACGCTGCGGGTCCTCTTCCACTTCAACCACAGGCGCCACACGGGGCTGGGCCACCGGCAGGGGTACGACATTGGAAGCCGTCGCAGCCACCGCTGCAGCAGCAGGCGTGGTTTCAGCACGGGCGGCGACCTGCGCGGCCGGCTGCATTTGCGGACGGGCCACGGGAGCGGCCACAGCAACTGCGGCACGGGCGGCGGCCTGGGCAGGCGCCGCGGCTTGAACAGAGGCTGCCGCCTGAACCGGTGCACTGGCAGCACTGCGCGGAGCGGGTCGCGCCGCGCCACGTGCCGCACCACCGCCAGCACCCTGTCCGGCCGCATCCGGCGCCGTCGGCAGCGGACGGAAAGCCAGCATGCGCAGCAGTGTCATTTCAAAACCGGAGCGCAGGTCGGCGGCATAGGGCAGGTCGCGACGGCCATGCAGGGCAATCTGGTAATACAGCTGCGTGTCTTCCGCGGTGGTGGCCTGCGCCAGGGCCAGCACACGGTCCCTGTCGCCCAGCGCATTGTCCACAGCATCCGGCAGCATCTGGCCCAGGGCCACGCGATGCAGGGTGGACACCAGCTCGGCCAGCGCGCCGGCAAAATCCACGCTCTGCTCCGCCAGCTGCGCGCATACCGTCAGCACGGCGGCGGCATCGCCGGAATTCACGGCTTCCAGCACGCGGAACACAAGATCGCGATCAATGGAGCCCAGCATGCTGCGCACATCGGCGGTGCCCAGGCGGCCATTGCCGAAAGCGATGGCCTGGTCGGTCAACGACAGCGCATCACGCATGGAACCGTTGGCGGCACGGCCCAGCTCCCAGAGCGCGGCTTCTTCAAAGGCCACCATTTCTTTTTGCAGCACCGCGCTCAGGTGCTCCACCACGCGCTCCGGCGACATGGCCTTGAGCGCGAACTGCAGGCAGCGCGACAGGATGGTGATGGGCAGCTTCTGCGGATCGGTGGTGGCGAGCAGGAATTTCACATGGGGCGGCGGTTCTTCCAGCGTCTTCAGCAGCGCGTTGAAAGAATGCCCGGAGAGCATATGCACTTCGTCGATGAGGTAGACCTTGTAGCGACCCCGTGTCGGCGCGTACTGCACATTGTCCAGGAGCTCGCGCGTGTCTTCGACCTTGGTGCGCGAGGCGGCGTCGACTTCGATGAGGTCGACGAAGCGGCCTTCATCGATTTCCCGGCAGGTGCCGCAAACGCCGCAGGGCTCGGAGCTCACGCCGGTTTCGCAATTCAGGCATTTGGCCAGGATGCGGGCGATGGTGGTCTTGCCCACGCCGCGGGTGCCGGTGAAGAGATAGGCGTGGTGCAGGCGGTCCTGGTCCAGCGCATTGATGAGCGCACGCGCGACATGCTCCTGCCCGATCAGCTCGCGAAAGCTTTTGGGACGGTACTTGCGCGC
>DASUXS010000207.1:0-5984 GCA_036377855.1 Moraxellaceae bacterium | reverse complement strand
GGCCGGTCAGCTCCAGGGTCTGGCTCTGCACCTCGAAGCCGGCCTGGTCGGCCGCGGCCTGCACGGCCTCGCCCAGCGGGCGGCTGTCGCAGATTTCCTCGGCATTGCCGCAGACATCGCAGAGCAGGAAGTAGCCGGCATGGGTGGCGCCGGGGTGGGAGCAGCCGATGAAGGCATTGCGCGAGGCAATGCGGTGCACCAGCTTCTGCTCCAGCAGGAATTCCAGGGCGCGGTAGACCGTGGGCGGGGCGGGCTTGTGGCCTTCGGCGGTGAGCTGGTCCAGCAGCTCATAGGCGCCCAGGGGCTTGTGGCTGTGCCAGACCAGCTCCAGCACACGGCGGCGCAGGGGCGTCAGGCGGGCGCCGCTGGCCTCGCAGATACGGTCGGCGGTGCTGAGGGCGTCCTCTATGCAGTGGCCATGGTCATGCGGCTCGAAGGCATGATGCTCATGGTCATGCTTTTCATAGACAGCCTGGATACGCGGCAGGTCGGACATGACGGTCTCGCGACAAAAGATTTGCAACAATATAACATCTGTCACCCGCTTACGACGACCCTGCTACGCCATGCCCCTGCGTCCCGCCCTGTTCCTGCTGCTTTCCCTTCTTGCTGCCGCCAGCCCGGCCGCCGCGGCCGAGGTGCTGGCCAGCATCCGGCCCCTGGCCCTGATCGCCCAGGCGGTGACGGGGGAGAAGGTGGCCGTGCAGCAGCTGGTGCCCAACGGCGCCTCCTCGCATGACTACCAGCTGCGGCCCTCTGACCGGCTGCTGCTGGGCCGGGCCGACGTCATCCTCTGGGTGGGGCCGGCGCATGAGCAGTTCCTGGCGCGCAGCATTGCCGCCAGCAAGGCGACGGTGATCACGGTGCAGAAGCTGCCGGAGCTGCGCCTGCTGCCGCAGCGTCGCCTGGATGGCGGTGCCGTGCTGCCCGGTACGGTGGACCCGCATGTCTGGCTGGATCCGGACAATGCCGCCGTGATCGCCCGGGCCCTGGCTGAAGCGCTGGCCCAAAAGCAGCCGGCACAGGCGGCGCTGTACCGCCGCCATGCCGCCGAATTCGCCACCCGCCTCGCCGTGCTCAAGGCGCGACAGTCGCCGCGCTTCCAGGGCCTGCCGATGCGATCCTTCGTGGCCTATCACGATGCCTACCAATACCTCGAGTCCCTGCTGGGACTGAGCTACCGCGGCAGCGTGGTGGCCAGCGCCGAGTCCAAGCCCAGCGCCAAGCATTTCCTGCTGCTGTCGCAGAAAATCCGCCAGGAAGGCATCAGCTGCCTGCTGGCCGAACCCGGTTTCGACGAGGCGCTGGCGCGCAATGTCTTCGGTGGCCGTCCGGCGCGGCTGGTGGCGGTGGATGAGTTGTTCGCGGCCGTGCCTTCGGATGCCGCGGGCTATGAGGCGGGCCTGACGCTGGTGGTGGATGGCGTTTATCGCTGTTTGGCCGGCTGAGTCAGAGCGCGGCCAGCAGCCCCGCGCAGAGATTACGCATTTCCGCCGGATCTTTTTCCAGCACATGTTCGCCACCACGGCCTTCGCTGGCATTGCGCGCGCCGGTGTCCAGGCGCGACAGCCAGAAGCGCATGGCCGCCACCGCGCGGAAAACGGGCAGGGCGGATGTTTCCGCCGCCGCCAGCGCGCGCACATCGCCATAACCCTTAAGGAAAGCAGCGCTGCGTCCGGCATCCGGCGCTGCACCCAGCCAGGCCCGGCAGAAATCGTTTTCGGTGATGGCGATGTCCAGCAGCCAGTGGTCGCGGCTGGTTTCGGAAAAATCCAGGATGGCGCTGACGTGTCCGGCGTCGAACAGCGTGTTGTCGCGGAAGAGGTCGCCATGGATCAGGCCGCGCGGCAATTCCGGATAGTCCCCGCACACTTTTTCATAACGCCGCAGCACCTCCTGCATGAGTTCGCGCTCGACCTGCGGCAGGCGGGGCAGCCAGCGTGCCGCCACTTCATTCCACCATTCCGGGCCGTGTGCATTGGGGCGTGGCAGGGAATAGTCCTGCAGCGCCAGGTGCAGCTGCGCCAGGGCCGCGCCCATGGTGGCGCAGTCGGCGGCATCCGGTGTGTCCGGATGGCCGCCGTGGCGGCGCGGTGCCAGCTGTGCCGGCTTGCCGGCCAGGGTGTGGAGGAAGGCACCGTGGCGGTCGGGCAGGGGGGCGGCCACCGGCACGCCGGCCGCATCCAGATGGTTGAGCAGTGGGCCCAGGAAAGCCGCATTGTCCGCTGACAATTCTTCGAACAGCGTCAGCACCAGTTCGCGACCGTCAGCCAGTGTCAGGAAGTAATTGCTGTTCTCTATGCCGCCCTTGATGGGGTCCAGGCGCTGTGCCGGCGGCAGCGCATAGTGCCGCAGGAAATCCTGGATATCAGGCAGGGCAAGCAGGGTGTAGACAGACATGCGACCGGGCTCGGCGGAGGGCGTGGTCCAAGCATAACGGCCGGGCGCCGCGGGCGACAGCCGCGGCCTTCTGCGCTACCCTGCGGGCAGTTTTTTCCGTCTGCCTGCAACCCTTGCACCTTGTGGTTCACGCCATGGTGCAAGGGGGAATACCACCATGTCCGCCACGCCGCCCCTCATCCTTGTCGATGGTTCCTCCTATCTCTATCGCGCCTTCCATGCCCTGCCACCGCTGACCACGCGCAGCGGGCAGCCCACGGGAGCGGTCAAGGGCGTGGTCAATATGCTGCAGAAGCTGGTCAAGACCTACAGCCCCACGCATGTGGCCGTGGTCTTCGATGCCTCGGGCCCGACTTTCCGTGACGAAATTTTTCCCGAATACAAAGCCAACCGTCCGCCCATGCCGGACGACCTGCGTTCGCAGATCGAGCCGCTGCATGCGCTGATACGCGCCATGGGCCTGCCACTGCTTTGCGAAAAAGGCGTGGAAGCGGACGACGTGATAGGCACGCTGGCCAAACGCGCGGCCGCGCAGGGCATGCCGGTGCTGATTTCCACCGGCGACAAGGACATCGCGCAGCTGGTGGACGGCCATGTCACGCTCATCAACACCATGACGGACACGATTCTGGATCGCGAAGGCGTGATCGCCAAATTCGGCGTGCCGCCGGAATGCATCATCGACTATCTCGCCCTGGTCGGCGATTCCGTGGACAACATTCCCGGCGTGCCCGGTGTCGGCCCCAAGACCGCGGCGAAGTGGCTGCAGGAATTCGGTTCCCTGGATGCGCTGCTGGAAAAAGCCGACAGCATCAAGGGCAAGGCCGGTGAAAGCCTGCGCGCCTCGCTGGACGTGCTGAAGCTGGCGCGCGAGCTGGCCACCATCAAATGCGATGTCGAGCTGCCGCTGACCTTTGACGACTTGCATCCCGCTGCGCCGGACACTGACACCTTGCTGCGCATGACCCAGGAACTGGAATTCAAGACCTGGCATGCCGAACTGGAAAAGGGCGGTATTGCCAGCATAGCGGCGCCGACGGCGGCGGCACTGCCCGCGGTGGAAAAGCCCGAACTGGAGCGTCGCTACCACACGGTGTTCACGCAGGAGGATTTCGACGCGCTGCTGCAGAAGTTGTCTTCCGCCAAAGCCTTCTGCGTGGATACGGAAACCACCAGCCTGGACTATATGCGTGCCGATATCGTCGGCCTGTCTTTTTCGCTGCAGGCCGGCGAAGCCTGGTATGTGCCGGTGGGCCACGACTATATGGGGGCACCGGACCAGCTGCCGCGCGACAAAGTGCTGGCCGCCCTCAAGCCCATTCTGGAAAACCCCGCCATCGGCAAAATCGGCCAGCACCTGAAATACGATATCCATGTGCTGGCCAACCACGGCATCGCGCTGCAGGGTTTTGTCTTCGACACCATGCTGGCTTCCTATGTGCTGGATGCCACCGCCACCCGCCACAATATGGATGCCATGGCGGCGCTTTACCTGGGCGTGGAAACCACCACCTTCGAGCAGATT
The DNA here is from genome assembly GCA_036377855.1 of Moraxellaceae bacterium. Taxonomy (GTDB): domain Bacteria; phylum Pseudomonadota; class Gammaproteobacteria; order Pseudomonadales; family Moraxellaceae; genus UBA2031. The sequence continues at coordinate 2,059 of DASUXS010000207.1, read as the reverse complement.
GCCGGCAAGGGCGTGAAGCAGCTCACCTTCAACCAGATTCCCATCGGTGACGACAGCGAACCGGCCGCCGCGCATTACGCCGCGGAAGATGCCGACATCACCCTGCGCCTGCATGATGTGCTGGCGGAAAAGCTGGAGCAGGAGCCCGCGCTGCTGAAAGTATTCCGCGATATCGAAATGCCGCTGGCCCCCATCCTGGAAAAAATGGAACACACCGGCGTGCTGGTGGATGCCGCCATGCTGGCGCAACAGAGTCGCGAACTGGGCGAGCGTATCCTGGCGCTGGAAAAAGAAGCCTATGAAATCGCCGGCCAGGAATTCAACCTGGGCTCGCCGAAACAGCTGGGCCATATTCTTTACGAAAAGCTGGGTATTCCCGCGCCCAAGAAAACCGCGACCGGCCAATACTCCACGGCGGAAGACGTGCTGGAGCAGCTGGACCATCCGCTACCACGCCTGCTGCTGCAGCACCGTTCGCTGGCCAAGCTCAAATCCACCTATACGGAAAAGCTGCCGGAGCTGGTGAATCCCAAAACCAGGCGCGCGCACACCTCCTACCACCAGGCGGTGGCGGCGACGGGCCGTCTGTCTTCCACCGATCCCAACCTGCAGAACATTCCCATACGTACGGAAGAGGGGCGGCGCATACGCCAGGCCTTTGTCGCGCCCGCGGGCTGGAAGCTGGTGGCAGCCGACTATTCGCAGATCGAGCTGCGCATCATGGCGCATCTGTCGGAAGACGAAGGTCTGCTCAATGCCTTCCGCCATGGCGAGGACGTGCATCGCGCCACGGCGGCGGAAGTTTTCGGCGTGCCCATCGCGGAAGTCACCTCCGACCAGCGTCGCAATGCCAAGGCCATCAATTTCGGCCTGATCTATGGCATGTCGGCCTTCGGCCTGGCCAAGCAGCTGGGCATAGGTCGTGGCGAAGCGCAAAGCTATGTGGACATGTATTTCGCGCGCTATCCCGGCGTGAAGCACTATATGGAAAGCACGCGGGCGCTGGCGGCGGAACGTGGCTATGTGGAAACGCTGTTCGGCCGCCGCCTCATGGTGCGCGAGATAAATTCCAAGAACCAGGCACAGCGCCAGGGCGCGGAGCGCGCCGCCATCAATGCACCCATGCAGGGCACGGCGGCGGACATCATCAAGCGCGCCATGATTGCGGTGGATGCGGCACTCACCGGCCAGGAGTCACGCGCGCGCCTGCTCATGCAGGTCCATGACGAACTCGTGCTGGAAGTGCGTGAAGATGCCATTGCCGACATCACGGCGCTGCTCAAGGACAAGATGGGCGCGGCAGCGGAACTGGCTGTGCCTCTGATCGTCGATGTGGGCGTGGGCATGAACTGGGATGAGGCGCATTGAGCCGCTTCCCGCATAAAAAAGCCCGGCACTGTCGGGCTTTTTTATGCGCATCCATCGACCATCGTCATCCCCGCGCAGGCGGGGATCTTGTGAGCTGTCAGCGGGCCTTTGCCATTGCTAAGCCTGTGGGAGCTCTTTTCACCAACCCTGTATACGCGCGCTGGGCTTTGCTTTTGCACTGCCCGGGAGTGCGGGGATTTGGACCCAATCTCCCTAACGGCGAAGTGCTCCGACTGGATTGCTCCCGTTGCTAATTAACTGAGGGCGGTGCGCCTCCCGCGGGCCCCTATTTCTTTTTTCTCACATCCTCGCGCAGCGAGGTGAACGTCGGCTCCGCCGACGGCCCGAAGGGTGAGGCCGCAGGCCGAATAAAAAAGAAATAGGGGAAAGAAAAGTTGGCTCCTGCGGAGGGCCTTGGCCGGTGCTGTATGACGTTGCCCAGGCCGCTTTTGTAATGCTCAAGCCAGCCGCGATTTCGCTTCCACCGGCAACTCCGGCGGCGGATAGGCCAGCCATTCCCCCAGCTTGTCCCCCAGCTCTTCCAGTCCCGTCACCTTGAGTGCGGAGAAAAGCTGGGCCGTGCTGTTGAAACCCAGCGCCTTCAAATCTTTCTTCACCGCCTGCAGCGCATTCAGCGCGGGACCACGGTTGAGCTTGTCGGCCTTGGTCAGCACGCAGTGCACAGCGAGAT
>DASUXS010000206.1:0-2289 GCA_036377855.1 Moraxellaceae bacterium | reverse complement strand
AGCGCGTGATTGCCGAGGAAGCCCGTGCCGCGATGCGCGAATGCCTGAAGAACATCCAGAACGGCGAATACGCCAAGCGCTTCATCCTGGAAGGCAAGACCAACTACCCGGAAATGACGGCCCGTCGCCGCCTGAATGCCGAGCACCCCATCGAAGTGGTGGGCGGCAAGCTGCGCGCCATGATGCCCTGGATCGCCAAGAACAAGCTGGTCGACCAGACCCGCAACTGATCTTGCCACTGCCCCCAGGGGCAGAGCGGATCCGGAAACGCGGCCCCAGGGCCGCGTTTTCTTTTTTGGGCTGCCTTTTTCCGCTGCCTTCGTTTCCGTCCTGTAACAAATCCGTCTTTCCCTTGCCTGATGGCGCAGGAGAGCGCTCGTGGTGCATGGCCAAGACGCGCAGGGCTGATTATCATGCTCATCCCGGTACGCCATGAGAGCTGGCCATGCAGACACCCCAACAGGACCACGACCACGACCGCGATCATGATGACCATGACGGCATCACCTTCGAGGTGGTCGAAGAGGAGAGCGGCGAGGGCGGCCGGCGCGTCCGCAACAAGGGCATCTACCTGCTGCCCAACCTGTTCACGACCGCGGCGCTGTTTTCCGGCTTCTACGCCATCATCGCCGCCATGAACGGCCGCTTCGAGGCGGCCGCCATCGCCATCTTCGTGGCCGCGCTCTTCGACGGCATGGATGGGCGCGTCGCGCGCATGACGAATACGCAGAGCGCCTTCGGCGCAGAATACGATTCGCTGTCGGACATGGTGTCCTTCGGCGTGGCGCCGGCGTTGGTGGTGTTCACCTGGAGCCTGCAGTCCCTGGGCAAGATCGGCTGGATCTGCGCCTTCATCTACACCGTGGCCGCGGCCTTCCGCCTGGCGCGCTTCAATGTGCAGCTGGCGGTGGTGGACAAGCGCTACTTCATCGGCCTGGCCAGTCCGCTGGCGGCCTCCATCATCGCCAGCATGGTCTGGGCCGGCTTCGACAACCGCATTGCCGGTCGCGAACAGGAGCTGGCCATTGCCGTGGCCGTGGTGACGGTACTGGCGGCCTTCCTGATGGTGAGCAATTTCCGTTACTACAGCTTCAAGGAGCTGGACCGTTCGCGCGTGCCTTTCGCGGTCATGCTGCCGGTGGTGCTGGTGCTGGCCATCATCAACTACGACCTGCCCATAGGGCTGCTCGCGGTCTCCATCGTCTATGCTTTGTCAGGTCCGGTGGGTACTTTGCTGGGCCGTCGCAAACCGGCCGGGGCCACTCCCGCCTGATTGAGGAAAGCATCATGCTGATACGCCGTCCTTCTGCCAGTGATCCGCTGCCCAGCGAACTGACCTCGGAGACGGTGTACCAGCAGCGGCGCGAGCTGCTGAAAGCTGCAGGCCTGTTCGGGGCTGCAGCTTTTTTTTCGCCCCTGCTGCAGGCGGTCCCGCTGCTGTACGAGTCGGCGCCCGACCGGGCGAATGTTCCCGCCTTCCTGCGCAACAAGATTCGTGCGGACCGCGCCATGCAGTCGCTGGCCGGGGGTGAGGCCATCACGCCCTATGATGTGGTCAGCGGCTACAACAATTTCTACGAGTTCGGCCTGGAGAAATCCGATCCCGCCGAGAATGCCGGCACGTTGCGTACCGAGCCCTGGTCGGTGCGGGTGGAAGGGGAGTGCGGCAAGCCCGGCACGTATACGCTGGAAGACATCCTCAAGCCGCATGCCCTGCAGGATCGTATCTACCGTTTCCGCTGCGTCGAGGCCTGGTCCATGGTCGTGCCCTGGCTCGGTTTCCCCTTGGGCGATTTGCTCAAGCGTTTCGAGCCGGGCAGCAAGGCCAAATATGTGGAATTCACCACGCTGAAGGATGAGAAGCAGATGCCGGGGCAGCGTACGGGCAATCTGCAATGGCCTTATGTCGAAGGCCTGCGCATGGATGAGGCCATGAATCCCCTGGCCCTGATGGTGGTGGGCGTCTACGGCCGCTCCCTGCCGCCGCAGAACGGCGCGCCCCTGCGTTTGATCGTGCCCTGGAAATACGGCTTCAAGAGCGTGAAGTCCATCGTGCGCATACGCTTCACGGAAACCCAGCCGCGTACCACCTGGGCCCAGACCGGTCCTTCCGAATACGGCTTCTATGCCAATGTGAATCCGGCCGTGGACCATCCGCGCTGGACCCAGAAGCGGGAGCGCCGCCTGCCCGGCACCTTCTTCAATCCCAACTGGCGCGACACCCTGCCTTTCAATGGCTATGCCCGCGAGGTCGCCGGCCTCTACAAGGGCATGGACCTGGCCCGGTAT
>DASUXS010000205.1:0-5476 GCA_036377855.1 Moraxellaceae bacterium | reverse complement strand
GCTTTCTCCGAGCAGAAAGCACAGCAGGCGGCGCGCATCATCCGCTCCTTCCCCGGCGTCACCGACATCTACACCACCATGAATTCCGGTCTGGATGTGGGCAAGCACCGCGTCTCCCTGCGCGTGCTGCTCAAGCCCAAGAACGAACGCAAGCTCAGCCAGAAAGAGCTGGTGAACGGTTTCCGCGACCGCCTGCAGGATGTGGCCGGTATTGAAGTCACTTCGGTGGCGGCGGCCAAGGAATCCATAGGCGGTCTCAAGCCCATCATGATTTCGCTGCAGGGCACCGACCTGCGCGTGCTGCAGGGCATTGCCGACAAGTTCGCGCCCAGGATGGCGGAAATTCCCGGCGTCATCGACATGGAAAGTTCGCTCAAGGATGCCCGCCCCACGCTGTCGCTGCAGGTGGATCGCCAGCGCGCGGCCGACCTTGGTGTTTCCGTGGGCCAGATCGGGGCCAGCCTGCGTCCGCTGCTGGCGGGCGAAGTGGTGACCAGCTGGCAGGCGGATGACGGTGAGAACTACGATGTGCGCGTGCAGCTGCCAGCCTCCGGCCGTGAAAGCGCCAGCGATGTGTCGGCGCTGCCGCTGGCCACCAATGTGGTGAACCCGGCCACCGGCCAGCCGGAAATGATCACGCTGGGCCAGGTCGCCAAGGTACGTGAAGCCGACGGCACCTCGCAGATCAACCGCCGCAATCTTTATCGCGAAGTGCTGTTCACGGCGAATGCCGCCGGCCGTCCCGCCGGTGATATTGGTGCCGATATCGAAGCGCTGGCGGCCAGCATGAAGCTGCCGGCCGGTTACCGCATCGTCACCCAGGGCGCCAACAACGACATGAAGGAATCCGTGGGCCATGCCACCACGGCCCTGCTGCTGGGCGCGCTCTTCATCTACATGCTGCTGGGTGCGCAGTTCAACAGCTTCCTGCATCCGCTCACCATCATGACCTCGCTGCCGCTGTCACTGGCCGGTGTTTTCCTGGGCCTGCTCATCTGTGGCAGCACGCTGAACATCTTCTCGCTGATAGGCATCGTGATGCTGATGGGCCTGGTGACCAAGAACGCCATCCTGCTGGTGGACTTCATCCAGGAAGCGCTGCGTGAAGGCATGTCGCGCGAGGAAGCCATCCTGCGCGCCGGCCGTATCCGCCTGCGTCCCATCCTCATGACCACCGCGGCCATGATCGCCGGCATGATTCCGCTGGCCTTGGGCCTGGGTGAGGGCGCCGAGCAGCGTTCGCCCATGGCGCATGCGCTGATCGGCGGCCTGCTCACATCGACCGTGCTGACGCTGATCGTGGTGCCGGTGGTCTACACCTGCCTGGACGATCTCAAACGCATGCTGCCGGCCATGCTGCATGCCTGGCGCCACCGCCACGACCACCTGGCGCTGCCGGCACCGGAATCACCCAAGGACAGTTCGGCCTGAGGCCGATTCAGGGACGATGCTCAAGATGATGAGTAATTCACAGGCCCTGCCGGCTTTCTGGTCGCAGGAGACGCAGGCACCGATTGCCAGGGACGAAAAGCGCCAGCCGCATGACCCGGTGGGCATGTGGTACACCGCGCGCAAACAGGCGGGCATTGATGACCGCATGTGGTTCGGTTTTTTCGAACAGGGCCGCAGCACACCGCAATGGCATACCTGTTCACACCGTTTCAGCGATGGCATAGGCGCACTGGCGCTGCTGCTGCGCGAGCGCTATGACCATGACTGTGGTCCGCTGCCGGCCGGCAAGGAAAGGCAGGCGCCACACTGGAAGGAAGTCTGGCGTCGTCGCCCCGGTGTCGATGCCCCGCGCGGCCGCCTGCGCTGGCGCCACCTGGATGCCAGCCTCAGCGAATGCGCCAGCCATGTGCCGGTCAGCCTGCTGCTGAATGTCATGCAGACGCGCGGCATAGAACAGCAGGCCAAGGAAGCCGGTGTCAGCAGCACGGTATGGCTGCTGTGGACCGCCGACCGTGCCATGCGTGCCACGCTGACCGAAGCCGGCAGCGTCAATGACTGGGTGTTTCCCGTGAACCTGCGCGGTGCCGTGCAGGGTGCGGATGAATTCACCAACCATTGCAGCGGTTTTGGCGTGCATCTGTCCGGTGAAGAAGCACCGGTGGCGGTAAAGCAGCAGATCGCCGAGCGCTTTGCGCGGCTGGAACACTGGCGGCAGTGGTTTTTCCTGACACTGGGGCGCTGGATAGGGCAGCGTGGCGTGAACTGGCTGTTCCGCTTTGCGCAGGGACGCCCCGGCCGCCATGCCGGCTCCTATTCCAACCTGGGTGAATGGAACACGCCCGGCATAGACGGCATCATCTGCTCGGCGCCGGGCAGCCCGGCCTATCCGGTGGCGGTGAGCACGGTGCTCTGCAATGGCCGTCGTGCGCTGGCCTGCCGCCTGCATCCGGTGATAGGCGGCAATCCTGGACGCGCCATCGAATTCCTCAAGCACTGGCGCAAGCTCAGCCTCAGTCCTGTTGATATCAGTCCTGCTGATCCCGGTCCTGTCGATCTCAGCCCTGCCGATCCCAGCCCCAAGGGCTGAGACTGCATCGGACCGAAAGGTTTCTCCTCAGGGCCCCTTGGAAGCGGGGCCCTTTTTTTTGCGCGGCCGTTGGCTGCGTGCAGCGCCATTTTTTTGTGTTTCGGGCGCGGCGGGTAACGATCCCGCTGAAGGCAGCTATTCACCCAACTGTTGGCAGCGAGCTCACTGCATTTGGCTAAAACGAAGCTGATGGCAATGAGCCCACCGAATGCAGCTAACAGCTTAACTGTTGGTAGTGAGCTCACTGAGTGCAGCTAACAACTCAATTGTTGGTAGTGGCTCGCTGCATTTAGCTAACAACTCAACTGTCGCCCCGGCCTTCGCCGGGGCGACAGAGGTGTTTTGAGCAAAGGGAGTAGAAGAGTCCAGGTGTTTCAGCGCCGTGCAATTTCCGCGCTGATGCCATCCGCAAGCCTGAGCAAATCCGCCGGCGCCAGCGCGATTTCCAAGCCCCGCCGCCCCGCGCTCACCCAGATCTTTTCCTGCGCCAGCGCCGACTGGTCCAGCACCGTCTTCAACCTTTTCTTCTGCCCCAGCGGACTGATGCCGCCCGCCACATAGCCGGTGGCCTTTTCGGCTTCATGCACATTGGCCATTTCGGCTTTCTTGCCGCCGCAGGCCGCGGCCAGGGCCTTGAGGTCCAGGGTGCAGTCCACGGGGACGATGGCGACTACCAGCTGCTTGTGGTCCAGCTGCGCGACCAAGGTCTTGAACACTTTCTTCGCCGGCAGGCCGAGCTTTTCCGCCGCTTCCAGTCCGTAGGAGGGAGCACCGGCATCATGGGTGTATTCATGGATGGTGAAGGCGATACCGGCCTTCTTGGCGGTGTTAATGGCGGGAGTCATGGCAGGCTCTTTTTTCTCTCCGTAGGAGCGGCTTTAGCCGCGAACCGCACGGCATTGGTTCGCGGCTAAAGCCGCTCCTACGGAGAGGTTGCAAAAATTCACTGGCGCAGGGAACGCGGCGTCTGCCCGGTCCAGCGTTTGAAAGCTCGGTTGAAGGCGCTCTGCTCGGAATAACCCAGCAGCAGGGCGATTTCCGACAGCGTGAGATTGCCTTGCAGCAGGTAGCCGCGCGCCAGCTCCGCCCGCGTACGGTCCAGCAGCTGCTGGAAATTCAGTTCCTTTTCCGCCAGCCGCCGCTGCAACGTGCGTGGCGACATGGCCATACGTTCGGAAACCCGTTCCAGGGTCGGCGTGCCTTCATGCAGGCAGCGCAGCAAGCCTTCCTTCAAGCCTTTTTCAAAACCATCATTGCTGGGCAGGGCGCGCAGCAGGGATTCCGCCTGGTTTTCCAGCAGGGCACGCAGGCCGGGGTCGCTGTGCGCGATACGTTCGGTGAGGAAGCTGGAGGGGAAAGTGACAAAGCTCAGGCTGCCGCCAAAGGTCACGGGGCAGCCGAAAAAATCGGTATAGGGGCTGATATCGGCCGGGGCCGTATTCACGAAATTCACCGCAGTCGGCGCCAGGTCTTTATGCACCAGCTTGCGCACGATGATGGTGAAGGCGGCGATGGCGGTTTCATCCGCGAGCTGGCCGGGCATGCCGTGCTCTATGCCCCAGCTGATGCTGACCTGGTCGCCATGCAGGGAGACCTGGGCCGGATTGCCGTCGTAGACAAGGCGGTCATAGCGCTCGAAACGCATCATGGCCTCGCCCAGGGTGTCGCAGGACAGGGCGATATAGCCCATGACGCCGGCATGGCGCGGGGCGATATGGCGGCCTATGGCCAGGCCCAGGGCCGGGCGCGGGTTTTCCGTGGCTATGCATTCCAGCAGGCCTATCCAGTCGGCCAGGGGGATGCGGCTGTCCGCCGCCCACTCCGCCAGGCGGGCACGGCAGGTCGCGGCCGGCAGGGCCTCCGCATCCAGGTAGTCGCGCAGCATGCCGGTAAGGGCGCCGCTGACAAACATGCCACCAAACATCCGCTGCTCCTTCTTATTAAGACCGGGTGTTCCGGATTCAGGCCTGGGTCTCAGGCCTGGGTCGTGGGTAGAAGTAGCCGTGGCGTGAATTGTCAAAAACAAGGCGGGGGGCGGTCAAGCCCGAAGGCTGGGCTGGCGCCAGAATGCTGCCATCCCCGACCACAGGCGGATGCGCCCGGGCGCAGGCCCGGTGCCCATAAGAAGACAGACGCAGGAGATCACCATGCTCGGCTTTCCCATCGCTCTCGTTGTCGCCAACGGCTTTGAATGGTACGCCCACAAATACCTGCTGCACGGCGTTCCCCGCAAAGGCCAGCCGCGTTACAGCCCCGTGCCCACCAATATGAAAAGCCACTGGGCCCACCACAAGCTGGTGCGCACCCAGGGCTATTACGACGGCGGCTATGTGGAGGGCTGGAGCAACTGGCGCACGCGCAATGAAATCACCTCGCTGCTCAAGATCACCGGCGTCATCACCCTGGCCTTCCCGGTGGCGCCCTTCTTCGTGCTGGGCAGCTATTACGCCGCCGGCCGCTATTTCTATGTGCACCGCCGCTCGCACCTGGATCCGGAGTGGGGCAAGAAAACCATTCCCTGGCATTACGACCACCACATGAACTCCAACCAGGATGCCAACTGGTGCGTCACCCGCCCCTGGTTCGACTACATCATGGGCACGCGTGTCATCTCCAGCGATGAACTGGCGGAAAGCAATCCGCTGGGCATCAAGCTGCCCAGGTTCGTGGAGAAGCGGGTGAATGCGGCGGCGCGCCGCCTGCTGCCCAAGGCGTTTGCGCGGCTGGATGCGAATCGTAGCCAGGAGGCGGTGAACCGGCGCAAGGGTGTGGAGTTGCCTATGCCGGAAGTGAGTGTGGCGGCTTGAGGTTTTATAGGCAGTAATGAAAAAGCCCCGCATCGCGGGGCTTTTTTATTGCTGCCTACTTCATCGTCATTCCCGCGCAGGCGGGAATCTTCATGGCGTGCAGCGGGTCTTGAACAAGGCTCTGCCTGAA
>DASUXS010000204.1:0-2684 GCA_036377855.1 Moraxellaceae bacterium | reverse complement strand
AATTCCCTCCACGCCTGATTCCGTCATTCCCGCGAAGGCGGGAATCTTCATGATATGCAGCGGGTCTTGTATAGGCCCTGCCGGAATTCAGGAGATTATTCGCTTCGCCCAGCCTGCGGCTGTTCAACGCCTTTCAGGCTTTTGTCCCGCCTTCGCGGGAATGACGGTAGAAAAAAGAAGGGTGGTCATGAGCCCATAAAAAAGCCCGCAGTTGCGGGCTTTTTTATGGGGGCTGGCTCCTGCGATCAGGAAGCCTGTTCCTCTTCCCGCTTCACGCGGAAGAACGCCGCATACAAGGCCGGCAGGCTGAGCAGGGTGAGGGCGGTAGCCACCATCAGGCCGCCCATGATGGCCGCCGCCATCGGCCCCCAGAACGTGGAGCGCAGCAGCGGAATCATGGCCAGTACGGCAGCAGCAGCCGTCAGCATGATGGGACGGAAACGCCGCACCGCCGCATCCACGATGGCGGTCCAGCGATCCGCACCCGCCGCAATATCCTGCTCGATCTGGTCGATGAGGATGACCGAGTTGCGGATGATCATGCCGTTCAGCGCGATGATGCCCAGTGTCGCCACGAAGCCCATGGGCTTGGCCAGGATGAACAGCGTCAGCGTGGCGCCTATCAGGCCCAGCGGACCGGTGATGAAGACCAGCAGGCTGCGCGAGAAGCTGCGCAGCTGCAGCATCAGCAGCGTGAAGATGATGAAGAGCATCAGCGGCACATTGGCGGAAATCGAACTGGTGCCTTTGTTGGATTCCGCCACCGTGCCGGCGATTTCTATGATGTAGCCCGGCGACAGCTCGGCACGCAGCTTGTTCAGCTGCTGGTCCAGGCGCAGCGCCACCGTGGTGCCCTGTATGCCTTCACGCACATCGCCCTGCACGGTGATGGCGAAATTGCCGTTCTGGCGCCAGATCACGCCCGGTTCCCAGTTGAGATGGGCATGGCCCACCTGCGAGAAGGGAATGGAGCGGCCAGAAGCAGTGGGCAGGTAGGCACTGGACAGCGCCGTCAGCGAATCCCTTTCCTGCTCCGGCTGGCGCAGCACGATGCCGATCAGGCGGTTGTTCTCGCGGTACTGGCCTATGGGAGCGCCGGACAGGATGGTTTCACCGGCGGAAGACAGCGCATCGCTGCTGACACCCAGCGCACGGGCGCGGGCCTGGTCCACATCCAGCTTCAGCACCTTGGTTTCTTCATTCCAGTTGTCGTTGATGCCGCGCATGTCCGGATCGGCATGCAGCTGCGTCTTCACCTTTTCTGCCAGCGTACGCACCTGCACCGGGTCCGGTCCCATCACGCGGAACATCACCGGATACGTCACGGGCGGGCCGTTGGGCAGCAGCTGCACACGGGTGCGCACCTCGGGGAATTCCTGGGTCATCAAGGTGGGCAGCAGTTTGCGGATACGTTCGCGGTCGGCATGGCTGGCCGGCAGCACGATGAGTTGCGAGACGTTGTCCTGCGGGAAGATCTGCTCCAGCGGCAGGTAGAAATGCGGCACGCCGGAGCCCACGAAAGTGGACACGGTGCTCACGCCTTCGAGCTTGTGCAGACGGGTTTCCACGCGTTTGGCCAAGGCTTCGCTGGCGGCAAAGGAGGAACCTTCCGGCAGCCACAGGTCGACAATGATTTCCGGGCGGCTGGAGTCGGGGAAGAACTGCTTTTCCACCGCCTGCATGCCGACTATGCCCAGCGCCATGGCGAACAGCGTGGCGCCTATGGTGAGCCAGCGATGCTGCACGCAGTAATCCACCACCTGGCGCACGCGCTGGTAGAAGGGCGTGTCGAAGACTTCGTGGTGGCCGGCGCCGGGATGCTCCTTGAGCAGCTTGTAGCCGAGATAGGGCACGAAATAAACGGACACGAACCAGGAGATCAGCAAGGCCGCCGTGGTCACGGCGAAAATGGCAAAGGTGTATTCACCCACGCCGGATTGCGCCAGGCCTATGGGCAGGAAGCCGGCGGCAGTGATCAGCGTGCCGGTGAGCATGGGCATGGAGGTGGCGGAGAAGGCATAGGAGCTGGCACGCAGCCGGTCATAGCCTTCCTCGAGTTTGCGCACCGTCATTTCGATGATGATGATGGCGTCGTCCACCAGCAGGCCCAGCGCGATGATGAGCGAGCCCAGGGAAATCTTGTGCAGGTCGATGTCGGCCCAGTTCATCACCATGAAGGTGGCGGCCAGCACGGTGGGAATGGACAGCGCAACGACAAGGCCCGGGCGCGTATCGATACGCCAGGGATTCTTGTGCAGGCCCAGGCTGAGGAAGCTCACGCCCAGCACGATGATGAGCGCTTCCGCCAAGACACGCAGGAACTCCTTCACCGACAGCGCCACGGCGGCGGGCTGGTCCTGCATCTGTTCCAGCTCTATGCCGGCGGGCAGGGTCTGGCGCAACACCGTGGTTTTGGCCTTGAGGTGGTCACCCAGCTTGATGATGTCGCCGCCCTTGGCCATGGAAATCGCCAGGGCAATCACTTCCTTGCCGTTGTAGCGCACCTTGGGCGTGGGCGGATCTTCGTATTCACGCTTGATCTGCGCGATATCGCCAAGACGCAGGGTGCGGTTGTTGAAACGCAGGGGCAGGGCGCGCAGCTCGTCCATATTGTGGAACTGGTTGCCTATGCGCACCTGGATATTGTCGTTGGGCGTATGCAGCTCGCCAGCGAAATCCACGGC
>DASUXS010000203.1:0-2773 GCA_036377855.1 Moraxellaceae bacterium | reverse complement strand
TTCAGGCAGGGCTTCTTTTGTGGCCTGCTGTACCTTCTGGAGATTCCCGCCTGCGCGGGAATGACGAGTCAATAAAAAAGGGCCCAACCGGGCCCTTTTTTATTGCAGGTCTCACACCCGGTTCTCAATCACCCGCACCAGGCTGGGCGTACGCATCACCGGAATCTCCAGCACGCCGTAGTACGACTCCGGCAGGTGCACGCGCGTGGCAGCAAAGCCGGCCTGACGGAAGCCGTCATGTATGGCCTGCTCGGTATCGAAATGCAGGGTCACGCTGCTGCGCGTGGCCAGGGCCAGTGCCGACTTGAAGGCATTGGCAACACGCACGCTGCGATGCCACTGGAAATTGGGATAGAGGTCGGACACATAGATGCCTGCCGGAAAGCCCTTGAGCACAGTCGCCAGCCGCGTCCAGAAACCATGGATGGTGGCGTAATCGAAATAATTCACCAGGCCTTCCGTGATCACCAGCGTCTTGCGCGCCGGGTCCAGCTCACGACGGAACACCGACTCCAGCGACTCAAAACTGTCCTGCGCCAGGATATTGATATCAATGACACGATGGCGGTGGCTCAGCTCGCCGGCCTTGTCCAGCAGATGGCGTTTGCGGCTGGCCATGCCCGGCAGGTCGGCTTCAATGAAATGGATGTCACTGCCGGCAAAGCGGCGCGACATGATGGTGCCGCGCGGCGACAGCCCGCAGGCGATTTCCACGATCTGGGTGAAGCCTTCCTCAAGAATGGCCTTCTCCAGCACATGGTCGATGATGTGGTGGCGCTGCAGCAGCAGCGTTTCATTATTGCCACCCAGCAGGGCCAGGCCCGCCCACTCCATGGGACGACCCGCCATGTAAAACAGCTTGCCGGGCTTGGTGGCGAGGAAGGGAACGGAAAGGCCATGCCGACGCCAGACTTCGCCCGTATAGAAAGCCGTGAAGGAAATGCTGGAGCTGTCGGTGCTGTCGCGTGATGCCATGAAGGAGACGCCTGCCTGGGAAAGTTCCCCACCATAATCGGGGTGCGCAGGAGCAACAACGTCGGTGCAGGCCAGAAAGCCGGCCGGCAAGGCCAGCTTTAGCGCATTTACTGGGTCAGGTTGACCACATCCAGGCGGCAATCGCCGGGGGCAGCGGGCTGCTCGTCTTCTACCGTACGTTTGAGGCTGACGAAATCGAAGAGCTCACGGTCGGCCAGCTGCGAGGGCGCGACGTTCTGGATGGCGGTGAACATGGAATCCAGGCGCTGCGGATATTTCCTGTCCCATTCGCGCAGCATTTCATTGATGGCCGCGCGCTGCAGGTTTTCCTGCGAGCCGCAGAGATTGCAGGGAATGATGGGAAAGCCCTTGAGACGGGCGAATTCCGCAATATCCTTTTCCTTGCAGTAGGCCAGCGGGCGGATCAGGATGTTCTTGCCATCATCGGACAGCAGCTTGGGTGGCATGGCCTTGAGGCGCCCGCCATGGAACATGTTCAGGAACAACGTGGCCATGATGTCATCGCGGTGATGACCCAGCGCCACCTTGGTGGCCCCGATTTCCTGGGCAAAGGCATAGAGGTTGCCACGACGCAGGCGCGAGCAGACGGCGCAGTAGGTTTTACCTTCCGGCGTCAGCTGTTTGACGATGCTGTAGGTGTCTTTTTCCAGGATATAAAACGGCACGCCGCGCTGCGTCAGGTATTCAGGCAGCACATGCTCGGGAAAGCCCGGCTGCTTCTGGTCCATGTTGACGGCGACGATGTCGAATTTCACCGGCGCGCTGATCTGCAGATTGAGCAGGATTTCCAGCATGGTGTAGCTGTCCTTGCCACCGGACAGGCAGACCATGACACGGTCACCCTCTTCAATCATGTTGTAATCGGTGATGGCGGTGCCGACCAGGCGACGCAGGCGTTTCTGCAGCTTGTTGAAAGCTGTACGCGATTTCTTGTCCAGCTCCTCGGAGGTATCGGCCTCGTCCTGCACAGCATCCTGCAGTTCGGCTTCACCTGCTTCCGCATCGAGTGCAGCCAGGGATTCCGGATAGAAAACTTGGGGGTTCTGGGGAGCGTTCACGTCAGTCATACCGCAGTCAGGGAGCCAGCGGCGCGGATTTTCGCCGCTGCCGCCGGCAATGGCAAATCCACGCCGATCAGGTCACTTTGATGTTACGAATCAGCCGCGCCAGCAGCGCTGGCGACAGGCGCCCCACCAGCACGCCAAAGCGTTCACGGGCGCCGGCAATGAGGATGCGCCCTTCCCCTCGCCCCAGCGCAGCCACAGCCTTGCGGGCAAAGACATCAGCCGGCATGGCGGTTTCCTGGGCCGGGTCGACTTGGTTGTGCACGGAGCCGTCGGCGGTCAGGGCGGACAGCGAGACATTGGTACGCACAAAGCCCGGGAAGATCACGGAAACACCGATACCGGCCGCATGCACTTCGGCACGCAAGGCATCATAGAAACCCAGGATGGCATGTTTGGCGGCGGCATAGGCGGAACGGTAAGGCGTGGCCACCAGGCCCACTACCGAGGACACCGCCACCAGCTGGCCGCTGCCCTGTTTGAGCATCTGCGGCAGCACGGCCTTGGTCAGCGCCACGGGGCCGAAGAAATCCACTTCCATGATGCGGCGGTCGACATCGATGCCGGTGTCTTTCACCAGCGAGCGCTGGCTGATGCCGGCGTTGTTGATGAGCACATCGATACGACCGTGTTTGGCGATCACCTCTGCCACAGCAGGCGCGAGTGCAGCGCTGTCACTCATGTCCAGGGCCAGGACCGTATGGCGCTCAGGA
>DASUXS010000202.1:0-4919 GCA_036377855.1 Moraxellaceae bacterium | reverse complement strand
GAATAGGTGCCGGTGCCGGTGCGGTCGGATTTGAACGTGCCGTGTTCGCGCACATGGCGCATGAAGTCCAGATACTGTTTCACGAAGCCTGCACTCCCCTGCTGTTATTGAGACGCTCATTGCGATAGGCCAGCAGCATCAGGAACAGGCCGCCGAGTATCATGGGCGTGGTAAGGATCTGGCCCATGGTCATCCAGTCGAAAAGGATGAAGCCCTTGTCGGCATCGGGCATGCGGAAGAATTCCACGATGAAGCGCGCGAAGCCGTAGCCGATCAGGAATAGCGACGCCACTGCCATGCGCGGCCGCGGTTTGCTGGAATACCACCACAGCAGCACGAAGAGCAGCAGGCCTTCCAGCGCGGCTTCATACAGCTGCGACGGATGGCGCGGGATCATGTCCACATGCGGGAAGATCATGGCCAGCGGGTAATCGGGATTCACCACCGGACGGCCCCAGAGTTCACCGCCTATGAAATTGCCGATACGGCCGAAGAAAATCCCGGGCGGCACCAGCGGTGCCACGAAATCCATGATGTCCAGCCAGTTCTTCTTGTACTGGTGGGCGAAGATGCCCATGGCCACCAGCACGCCCAGCAGGCCGCCGTGGAAACTCATGCCGCCTTCCCAGACACGGAAAGCCCAGAGCGGATCATTGAGGAAGCGCGGAAAACCGTAGAACAGCACATAGCCCAGGCGGCCGCCGAGGATCACGCCCAGCGCGATGTAGAAGACCATGTCGGAAAGCATTTCATCCGTCCACAGGCCTTTGCTGCGGCGCGCGCGCCAGAGGCCGAGGGCATAGCCGGCACCGAAACCGCAGAGGTACATGAGGCCATACCAGTGCACGCTCAGCGGGCCCAGCTTGAGGGCGACAGGATCGATTTGGGGATAGACTAGCAAGGGCTTGTTTCCGCGAGTGCCGTGACGAAGCCCGGATTCTCCCATGGCCGGCGGGCCGTATGAACCGTCCTTTTCGTAAATCCTGATGCCGCAGACGATTCCATGTGCCTGATCACGCTGGCCTGGCAGGCCCACCCCGACCATCCCCTCATCCTGGCGGCCAACCGCGACGAATTCTATGCACGCGCCACGGCGCCGGCGCGCTTCTGGCCGGAAGCCCCGCAGCTGCTGGCGGGGCGCGACCTGGCCGCCGGCGGCACCTGGCTGGGCGTCACCCGGCAGGGGCGCTTTGCGGCGCTGACCAATTACCGCGAGCCGCGGCCCGTCAGCGGCGGACAGTCCCGCGGCCTGCTGGTCAGCCGTTTCCTAGAAGGTAGGGACAGCCCCTGGGCCCATGCGCAGCAGGTGGCCGCCACAGGCGATGACTATGCCGGCTTCAACCTCCTGCTGGGCACGCCCGATGAGCTGGTGGTTGTCAGCAACCGTGGCACCGCGCCGCGGCGCCTGGAGCCGGGTGTACACGGATTGAGCAACCATCTCATCGACACGCCCTGGCCCAAGGTGGAAAAAGCCAAGGCCGGGCTGCAGGCCAATCTGCTGGCCGGTGACGTGGCCACGGAAGAGACGGCGCTGCTGGCCCTGCTGGCGGATACGCAGCAGGCGCCGGACCAGGCCCTGCCCGATACCGGTGTCGGCCTGGCCATGGAGCGCCTGCTGTCGCCGTTGTTCATTCGTTCGCCGCTGTATGGCACCCGCGCCTCCACGGTGCTGCTGCTGGGCCGCAAGCGTGTGCATTTCCTCGAGCAGACTTTCGAGCAGGGCGAGCCCGCCGAACGCTCGCAGTTCGCTTTCGACCTGCAGCCGGCCTGATGCGCAAACTGCCCGCCACCTTCTACCGGCGCGATACCACTACGGTGGCGCGCGAGCTGCTGGGCAAGCCCCTCTGCCGACGCCTGCCTGATGGCAGGCTGCTCAGTGCCCGTATTGTGGAAACCGAGGCCTATCTGGGTGTGGAGGATGCGGCTGCGCACAGCGCCGGCGGACGTCGCACCGCGCGTACGGAAATCATGTATGCCGACGGCGGCGTGGCCTATGTCTATCTCATCTACGGCCTGCATTTCTGCCTGAACGCCGTGACACGTGAAGCCGGCCGACCCGAGGCCGTGCTGATACGCGCCGCCGCGCCTTTGCAGGGACAGGATTACTGGCAGGCAGAACTGCCGCATCTCAAGCCCGCGCAATGGCTGAGCGGCCCCGGTCGTTTATGCCGGGCCCTGCAGATAGGGCGCGAGGAAAACGGGCTGTCGCTGAAATCCGATGCGCTGTGGATTGCCGATGGCGAGCCGGTGGCAGATGCCGCCATAGCCGCCGGCCCGCGTATCGGTGTTGATTACGCGGGTGAGGCGGCGCGCTGGCCACTGCGTTTTTTTGTGCAGGGAAATGCTTCGGTATCGCGTGGCTGAGAGGCGCAGTCGGGGTCAGGCGGCGAGCTGGCGTATGCAGTTGCGGCCGGCGGCCTTGGCTTCGTAGAGGGCGGCATCGGCCTGGCGCAGCAGCTGCTGCAGGTCGGGGCTGTCGCCGACATTCATGCCGGTGATGCCTATGCTGACGCTGAGCGGGATGCGGCGGCCGTTGTGCAGGATTTCCGTGTTGGCGAATTCGTTGCGTATGCGTTCGGCGGTATGGCGCGCGGCTTCGGGCGTGGTGTCGCTCATGATGATGCAGAACTCTTCACCGCCATAACGCCCCACCAGGTCGACGTCGCGCACCGCGCGGCGCAGGATTTCCCCGAAGCGGCGCAGCACTTCGTCACCGGTGAGGTGGCCGTGCTCGTCGTTGATGCGTTTGAAGTGGTCCAGGTCCAGCATCATCACGGACAGCGGCCGCCACATGCGCTGGGCCAGCGCCAGGTCGCGTTCGCCCATCATCATGAGGTTGTGGCGGTTGCGCACGCCGGTCAGCATGTCGTTGTTCGCGATCACGGCCAGGTCGTGGTAGGCCATGGCGTTCTGCACCAGCAGGTAGGCGATGCCGGCGCCTATCAGCGCGAAGTAATAGCCCAGGAAGCTCACCACCTGCACCAGCGTGGGTTCGAAGATCAGCGTGGCGCCGCTGGTGAAGAAGGCGGAATGCACGCCACGACCGACCGCGGTGACCAGCACGATGGCGTAGAAACCCTGCATCAGGAAACGTGCGCTGGCGGTATGCGGACCGGCGCCATGCGGCAGGCGGGCGGCGCGTATCATGGCGATGGCCAGGATGGCCAGTGCCACCGACACAAAGGCGATGCGATGGCGCACGGCGATTTCCTGCGTGACCAGGAAATGGAAGCAGATGAAATAGGCGAGGCCTATCAGCAGCAGGCGCCGCAGCGGCACGGGATGCTGTATCAGCAGGCGGAAGGATTGGTAGAACAGCAGGAAGCCCCAGAGCAGCAGGCTGTTGCCCAGCACGGCGGAAATCCACAGCGGAATATGGTCGCGCAGGCCGACCAGCAGCAGGCCGCTGGCCACCAGCAGGCTGCCCGTGCCCCACATCACCGCGCTGCGCCGGCGTTCACCGGCCGGCACCGTGAGCCCGAACACGCATAGCGCCGCCACCAGCGATGACAGCATCAGCAGGAAATACATGGTGCGTATGTCGAGCATTGCCTATCCCTTGCTGCGCCCGGCGGGGCGCTACTGCTGTTTCTTGCCCGGACGCACCAGGTCCAGCAGACCCAGGTCTTCCAGTTCGAATTCCACCAGACTGCGGATGACGGCGGCGTTGTCCACCTGCATCACCTGCTCGAGCAGGCCGCGGGCCTGCAGGAAGGGCACGTTGCAGATGGTCTTGCGCACCTTCAGCAGATTGCTGGCACTCATGGACAGCGAATCGAAGCCCATGGCCATGAGCAGCATGGCGGTGCCGGGGTCGCCGGCCATTTCACCGCAGATGCCCACCGGCTTGCCGGCCTTGTGCACTTCGTCCACCACGATCTGCAGCGCACGCAGCACGGCCGGGTGGTAGGGCGTATAGATTTCGGCGACGCGCGCATTGTTGCGGTCCACCGCCAGCATGTATTGCGTGAGGTCGTTGGAGCCCACGGAGACGAAGTCCACCAGCTGCACCATATCGCCGATCTGCAGCACGGTGGCGGGCACTTCCACCATCACGCCGACCTTGGGCATGGTGATGGGCACGCCTTCCTCTTCCTGCACTTCCATCATGGCGCGATGGATGAGGTGCAGCGCTTCCTCCACCTCGAACACCGAGGACACCATGGGCAGCAGGATCTGCAGGTTGTCGAGTCCTATGGCGGCTTTGAGCATGGCGCGTATCTGCACCATGAAGATTTCCGGATGGTCCAGGGTGATGCGTATGCCGCGCCAGCCGAGGAAGGGATTGTCTTCCTCGATGGGGAAATAGGGCAGGTCCTTGTCGCCGCCTATGTCCAGCGTGCGCATGGTCACCGGACGCGGGGCAAACGCTTCCAGCTGCAGGCGATAAATGCCGCGCTGTTCTTCCTCGCCGGGAAAGCGTTCGCGCAGCATGAAGGGAATTTCGGAACGGTAGAGGCCCACGCCTTCGGCGCCGCGATCTTTCGCGCGCGCTACGTCGGCCATGAGGCCGGTGTTCACGTACAGCGCCAGGCGGTGGCCGTCGGGCGTGATGGCGGGCACGTCGCGGTAGGCGTCCAGGCCGGCGACGAGCTGCTGCTCTTCCTTGATGATGTCCTTGTAGCGCGCACGCAGCTGGCGCGAGGGCTGCACATAGATGCGGCCCTGGTAGGCGTCGACGATCATCTCGGTGTCGTCCAGCTGCGTCACCGGCAGGTCGGATACACCCAGCACGGTGGGAATGCCCAGCGCGCGCGCGACGATGGCCATATGCGAATTGGCGGCGCCGGTGACCGTGACGATGCCGGCGATTTTTTCCAGCGGCGCTTCCACCAGCATGGCGGTGGAAATGTCTTCGCCGATGAGGATGGAGTGGTCGGGGAATTCACGCAGGCCGGAGCCTTCCTGCTTCTGCATGG
>DASUXS010000201.1:0-3929 GCA_036377855.1 Moraxellaceae bacterium | reverse complement strand
ACTTCAGGATGTCGAAACCGACCTTCACTTCGTCTTCCGGTTCCGCCGCCAGCGAGATGCGTATGGTGTCGCCTATGCCTTCCAGCAGGAGGCCGCCCAGGGCAATCGCGGATTTCACCGTGCCGGAACGGAACACGCCGGCTTCGGTGACGCCGAGATGCAGGGGGTTGTCGATCTGTTTGGACAGCAGGCGGTAGGCGTCCAGCGTCAGGAAGACATTGGAGGCCTTCACGCTGACCTTGAATTCGTGGAAATCCAGCTTGTCCAGGATGTCGATATGGCGCAGCGCGGATTCCAGCAGGGCTTCACCCGTGGGCTCGCCGTATTTCTTCTGCAGGTCTTTTTCCAGCGAGCCGGCATTGACGCCGATACGCATGGAAATGCCGTGATGGCGCGCGGCCGCCACGACTTCGCGCACCTTGTCATGCGAACCGATATTGCCCGGATTGATGCGCAGGCAGTCGGCACCGAGGTCGGCCACGGCCAGGGCGATCTTGTGATCGAAATGGATGTCGGTGACCAGGGGCACGTCCGGCACGAGCTTGCGGATTTTCCCGAAGGCCTCCGCCGCTTCCATGGAGGGCACGGAGACACGCACGATGTCGGCGCCGGCATTCACGCAGCGCTGGATCTGCGCCACGGTGGCGTCCACGTCGCAGGTTTCCGTGTTGGTCATGGTCTGCACGGTGATGGGGGCATCACCGCCGACAAAAACCTTACCGACGCGGATCTTGCGGGTGGGGCGGCGCTTGATCGGGGACTCGTGCATGGCGGCCTTCCTGACTCAGGGCTTCACGGTGAGGTTGGCCACCGCACCCTGGGTATGCGGTTTGAGATCGACGGCCTTGCCGTTCAGCGCCAGCGTGGCGGCCGGCGCATTGCCGATGTTCACGTAAAAAGGCGCCTTGCCGCGCAGGCTGATCTGGCCGGCGGGCTTGTTGCCGCTGGTGATGAGGGGCTGGCTGGCATCACGCACGCTGACCCAGCTTTCCGCCGACAGCGTGATCACCAGGCTGTCAGGGCCGCTGACGGTGGCCGCCACGGGCGCGGCAACCGCCGGCGCAGCGGCTGCCGGCGCCGGCGCCGGCGCCGGCAGCGCTGACGGTGCCGCGGGCTGCGGCAGGACATTCATCACCGGCGTGGCGGCCGGTGCCGTCGCCGGGGCCGCGGCAGCAGGGACTTCCACGGCAGCCGGTGCGGGGGATGCCACGGCCGGCGGCTCCTGCGCCAGCGGCGGGGCGTCCACGACCGTGGTCTTGCGGTTAGCCAGGCCATTCCAGAGGAAGCCCAGCAGCAGCACCAGGATAAAACCCAGCGAAATCCAGGGCAGCAGTTTCTTCCAGCGGCGCGGACGCGCAATCTCGCCCAGCAGCTGTATGGGATTCACCGGACGGGCATCCGGCGGCGGCGTTTCCTGGTCGGCGGCATAGCACTGGTCGAACTTGCCGGCGATATCGTCCGGCGACAGCTTCACCAGCTGCGCATAGCGGCGCATATAGCCACGCACGAAGGCCGGCTCGGGCAGCTCCTTGTAGGCATCCGCCTCCATGGCCTGCACGAAACGCGCAGACAGGTTCAGCTCGCGAGCCACCTGCTCAACGCTCAGGCCGCGCAGTTCACGGGCCTTCTGCAAACGCTGGCCCGGCATGAAGGAGAGATAGTCAGCCTCGTCGCGGCGGCTCTCTTCATTCAGTTCGTCAGTCACCTTTCACTCCACCAGAACAGACCGCGCTTACTGCCCCTTGGGCAGGGAGGCGGTGTACAACTTGTATTCGGGGCTCTTGGGATACAGGCGCTTCAGCGCCAGCTCATAGCTGGCCAGCGCGTTGCGGTCGGCCTTGGCCCCGGCGGCGCGCTCCAGGCGTATGCCCAGCCACAGGCTCTGCGCGGACTGTGGACGGTCGCCGGTCTGCTGCAGGAAGCGCTGGTAACCCTTGCGGGCAGTATCGGTCTCACCACGCGAGAAATAGATATCCGCCATTTCCAGCGTGGCCGTGGGCAGGCTGTTGTCCAGGCGCAGCGCGCGCAGGAAAGACTGCTCCGCGGCCGTCGTGTCGCCCAGCTTGAGATGGCAGCGGCCCGCCCCTTCGAAGGCCTGGGCACGCAGCTCGTAGCTGAGGTCGTCCGAGGCGGCCTGGAAATGCGGCAGCGCCTCCTTGTAGCGACCGTTGCGGAACAGGAAGACGGCGTAATTGTTGTGGGCCTGGGAATAATCCGCCTTCAGCCGTATGGCCTTGCGGTATTCACGGTCGGCGCCCTTGGCATCACCGTCGCGGTCCAGCACCACGCCCATCATGAGGTGGGCCTCCGGGGAATCCGGATTGGACTTGAGCGCCTTCTGCAACTGCTGCTGCGCGCTTTCACTGTCACCCTTCTTCAGGTATTCCGCAGCCAGCGCCACACGGTCACGCGCACTGGCATTCGGATCCGGCTTGCGCTTGCCCTCCTGCACCGTGGTACAGGCGGCAAGCGAGACCGCCAGAAACATCCCCAGCCACAACTTCATGATGCGCTCCTGAAGATTTCCTGCGGGTTCTTGTCGTTGTTCTTGTTCTGCCAGCGTTCGGCGCGGCGCGTACGGTCCTGCACCTTGCCGACCAGCTGCCCGCAGGCGGCATCGATGTCGTCACCGCGCGTGGAGCGTATGGTGCAGATGTAATCGGCTTCCGTGAGTATCTTCTGGAAAGCCAGGATGTCCTCGCGCCTGGAGCGGCCATAGGGCGCATGCGGGAAGGGGTTGAAGGGAATCAGGTTGATCTTGCTGGGCGTGTCCTTGAGCAGGCGCACCAGCTCACGGGCATGCGCGGGCGTGTCGTTCACGCCGGCCAGCATCACGTATTCCATGGTGATCTTGCGGCGGCCACCCTCTTCGCCCTGGAAGCGCGCCAGGTAACGGCGACCGGCGGCCAGCAGCTCGCGCAGCGGATATTTGCGGTTGATGGGCACCAGCTCGTTGCGCAGTTCATCGTTGGGCGCATGCAGCGAGATCGCCAGGGCCACGTCGATCTCCTCGCCCAGGCGGTCCAGCATGGGCACCACGCCCGAGGTGGACAGCGTGACGCGGCGCTTGGACATGCCATAGGCGAAATCATCCAGCATCAGCTTCATGGCCGGGATGACGTTGTCGAAATTCAGCAGCGGCTCGCCCATGCCCATCATCACCACATTGGTGATGGCGCGCTCACGGTTTTCCATGAGCGGTTCGTCTTCGAAATAGGAGCGGTTGGCGATCCAGACCTGGCCGATGATTTCCGCCGCGCTGAGGTCGCGCTGGAAACCCTGCTTGCCGGTGGAGCAGAAACTGCAGTCCAGGCCGCAACCCACCTGCGAGGACACGCACAGCGTCTTGCGCTCGCCATCGGGGATGAGCACGGTCTCGACCATGGAGTTGTCGCCGACCTTCATCACCCATTTGCGCGTGCCGTCCGCGGAGTATTCGCGGTGCACGACTTCGGGAGCGCGGATTTCCGCCACCGCCGCCAGTTTCTGGCGCAACGCCTTGGAGACATTGGTCATCTGCTCGAAGTCATCGACGCCGAGCTGGTGTATCCACTTGATCACCTGCTGGGCACGGAACTTCTTTTCACCCAGGGACAGGAAATAGTCTTCCATCTGCTCCCGGGTTAAACCCAGCAGATTGACTTTGGAAACGGGGGAGGACGAGGACGGACTGCGGACTTCTGTATTCATGATGTCGACCGGTTGCTACACCAATTATGTCGAGGCCCCGAGGGGCAATCTGTTGACCTTTGTTTGCCACGACCGTCTTTTTGCAGACCGTCAGGACAGCCGCGGGCCGGCGGCTTGAAGCGATCGGGCAGCGCGTACGCTGCCCGATTCAGCCGGACTCAGCGCGTACGCGGGCAGAGTTCGGTTTCGGCGAAGAAGTAGCCGATTTCACGGGCCGCCGAGGTGGTGCTGTCGGAGCC
>DASUXS010000200.1:0-8727 GCA_036377855.1 Moraxellaceae bacterium | reverse complement strand
AAGGCTGAGGTCGAGGCCGCAGCGCCCGCCCCCACGGCTGCCGAGACCGCGCATCAGCAGCACTGATGCGCCTTAACCCTTTCGTAGACTGATTTGCCGCACAAGAAACCTGCGCGCAGGTTTCCGGAGTTGAAATGTCTGAATCAAGCTCTCTGGCCCAATTGATATTCGGCCGCCTCACCTGGGAATCCATTCCCTACCACGAGCCCATCCTCGTGGCGACCTTCCTTGCCGTGGCCGTCGGCGGCATCGCCGTCTTCGCCCTGCTCACCAAGTTCAAGCTCTGGGGTTATCTCTGGCGCGAATGGCTGACCAGCATCGACCACAAGAAGCTGGGCATCATGTACATCATCCTGGGCCTGGTCATGCTGCTGCGTGGCTTTGCCGACGCCATCATGATGCGCCTGCAGCAGGCCATGGCCTTTGGCGATTCCATGGGCTACCTGCCACCGCACCACTACGACCAGATCTTCACCGCCCACGGCGTGATCATGATCTTCTTCGTGGCCATGCCGCTGGTGACCGGTTTCATGAACTACGTGGTGCCGCTGCAGATCGGCGCGCGCGACGTGGCCTTCCCCTTCCTGAACAACTTCAGCTTCTGGATGACCACCTTCGGTGCCGTGCTGGTGATGGTGTCGCTGTTCATCGGCGAATTCTCCACCACGGGCTGGCTGGCCTATCCGCCGCTGTCAGGCATTGATTACAGCCCGGGCGTCGGCGTCGACTACTACATCTGGGCCTTGCAGATCGCCGGTGTCGGCACACTGCTGACCGGTGTGAACTTCATCGTCACCATCGTGAAGATGCGCGCTCCCGGCATGACCATGATGAAGATGCCGGTGTTCACCTGGACCGCGCTCTGCACCAACGTTCTCATCGTGGCTGCTTTCCCGGTGCTGACCGCTGTGCTGGCCCTGCTGTCCATGGACCGTTACCTGGACACCAACTTCTTCACCAATGATCTTGGCGGCAACGCCATGATGTATATAAACCTGATCTGGATCTGGGGCCATCCCGAGGTCTACATCCTCATCCTGCCCGTGTTCGGCATTTTCTCGGAAGTGGTCGCCGCCTGCTCCGGCAAGCGTCTCTTCGGCTATGCCTCGATGGTTTACGCGACGGTGGTGATCACCATCCTGTCCTACCTGGTCTGGCTGCACCACTTCTTCACCATGGGCTCCGGCGCCAGCGTGAACTCCTTCTTCGGCATCACCACCATGATCATCTCCATTCCCACGGGAGCGAAGATTTTCAACTGGCTGTTCACCATGTACCGCGGCCGCGTGCGTTTCGACGTACCCATGCTGTGGACCATGGGCTTCATGGTCACCTTCGTGATCGGTGGCATGACCGGCGTGATCCTGGCCGTGCCGCCCGCCGACTTCGTGCTGCACAACAGCCTCTTCCTGATTGCGCACTTCCATAACGTGATCATCGGCGGCGTGCTCTTCGGCCTGCTCGCCGGCATCAACTTCTGGTTCCCCAAGGCCTTCGGCTTCAAGCTCAACGAGTTCTGGGGCAAGTGCTCCTTCTGGTTCTGGCAGATCGGCTTCTTCTTCGCCTTCATGCCGCTGTATGTGCTGGGCCTGATGGGCGTGACGCGCCGTCTCAGCCACTTCACCGATCCCTCGCTGCAGATCTGGTTCCAGATCGCCGCTTTCGGTGCCGTGCTCATCGCCATCGGCATTGCCTGCCTGCTCATCCAGTTCTATGTCAGCTTCCGCGACCGCGAACAGCTGCGCGATGTGACCGGCGACCCCTGGAACGGCCGCACGCTGGAATGGTCCACCTCTTCTCCGCCCCCGGCCTACAACTTCGCCTTCACGCCGGTGGTGCATGACACCGATGCCTGGCATGACATGAAGCAGCACGGCTTCCAGCGTCCGACCTCCGGTTTCAACGACATCCACATGCCCAAGAACACGGGCGCGGGTTTCGTGATCTCGCTGCTGGCCACGGTCGTCGGTTTCGCCCTGATCTGGCATATGTACCTGATCGCCGGCGTGTCCTTCGTGGCCATGCTCGCCGCCATCATCGTGCACACCTTCAACTACAAGCGTGACTACTACATCAAGGCCGACGAAGTCGCCGCGATCGAAGGCGCACGCACCAAGCAACTGGAGACCGTCAATGGCTAACGCATCCGTGCCCATGACCGCCGCCGACGGCAAGCCGCTGTTCCTGGACCTGAAGGGCGACCACCATCCGGAAAACGGCACCCTGCTGGGCTTCTGGATCTACCTGATGAGCGACTGCCTCATCTTCGCCTGCCTGTTCGCCACCTATGCCGTGCTGGCCAAGAGCTATGCCGGCGGCCCTACCGGTGCCGAACTGTTCGACCTCAAGCTGGTGGCGGTGAACACCGCCATGCTGCTGCTGTCTTCCATCACTTATGGCTTCGCCATGATTTCGATGCTGAAGAAGAAAACCGGCGGCGTGCTGGGCTGGCTGGCCATCACCGGCCTGTTCGGTGCAGCCTTCGTGGGCATTGAACTCTATGAGTTCCACCACCTCATCCATGAAGGTGCCGGCCCGCAACGCAGCGCCTTCCTGTCCGCCTTCTTCGCCCTGGTGTCCACGCACGGCCTGCACGTGTCCTTCGGCATCGTCTGGCTGATCGTGCTGATGACGCAGGTCTACCGTTTCGGCCTCACCGGCGCCAACCAGCGCCGCCTGGTCTGCCTCTCCATGTTCTGGCACTTCCTGGACGTGGTGTGGATTGGCGTCTTCACCTTTGTCTACCTGATGGGAGTGCTGTAATGGGCCACGCTACTGAACATGCTCACGACGATCACTCTCACGGTGACCACGGCCACGACGACGTCGGCTACCACGCCACCGTCGGCGGCTATGCCATCGGTTTCATCCTGTCGGTCATCCTCACCGCCATTCCTTTCTGGCTGGTGATGAACAAGATCATCGAGAGTCCGGCCATGACGGCCTTCGTCATCCTGGCTTTCGCCGTGGTGCAGATCGTGGTGCACATGGTGTTCTTCCTGCACATGGACGCGAAGTCCGAGGGCGGCTGGAACATGCTGGCGCTGATCTTCACGCTGGTGCTGCTGGTCATCCTGCTGGCCGGTTCGCTCTGGGTGATGCACCACATGAACAGCAACATGATGCCGCATGCCTCGCATGAAGGGCATGGCGCGCATGACATGCCCGGCCACGTGGTGCCCGCGCCCGACCAGGGCGCTGACCCCCATGCCGGCCATGACATGAGCAAGATGCCGTGACAGCAACACGCCGTGATGCGGGCCAGGGAGCAGGCCCGTCGCGCGGCACACGGAAAAGGACGGCGCTGATCGCCCTTCTGGTGGCCTTGGCGCTGGCCTTTTCCGGTTTTACTTCCCTGGGGGTCTGGCAGCTTTTCCGCCTGCAGTGGAAGCTGGCCCTGATAGAGCGCGTTGAATCCCGCATCCATGCCACGCCCGTGGCTGCCCCGGATGCCTCGCAATGGTCCGGCATCACGGCCGCCAGCGACGAATACCGCCACATCCTCCTGCGTGGCCATTTCCTTCCCGATAAAGATGTCCGCGTACAGGCCGTTACCGTGCTGGGCGCGGGCTTCTGGCTGATCTCCCCTTTCGCCAGCGACAACGGCAGCATCGTGCTGGTCAACCGTGGCTTCGTGCCGGCGGACTGGCAGAACCAAGCCGCGCCTGCCACCGAAGTCACCGGCCTGCTGCGCTTGTCCGAACCCGGTGGCGGCTTCCTGCGCCATAACGACCCCACGGCCGGCCGCTGGTTCTCCCGCGATGTACAGGCGATTGCCACCGCAAAGGGCCTGAGCAATGTCGCCCCCTATTTCGTGGATGCCGATGCCGCGCCCGGCACCGCACCCCGTCTCAGCCCCGAGGGTGTTACCCTCGATGGTGTTACTCCAGCCGGCAGCGCCCCCGCCGCCTGGCCGCAAGGTGGCCTGACGGTGGTGCGCTTCCCCAATAATCACCTGGGTTATGCGCTGACCTGGTTTGTGCTGGCGCTGATGTGTGCCGGTGCCGCCGGCTACCTGGTCCGGGATGCAAGGCGCCGCCAGGCGCTTACGGGAAGTTCGAATGCACGAGTACAGCTACCCGGCGAACCGCCCCGCTAAAGGTTCGCTGGCCACTTTCATCGCCCGCGTCGCCGCAGCCGCGGCCATGCGCATGCATCCGCTGATCCAGCTGCGCTGGATTGCCGTCTGTGGCCAGGTCGCCACCATCGTCTTCGTGCATTTCTTCCTGGGCATCGCCCTGCCGCTGCAGGCCATGGCCTTGGTCATCGCCTTCCTCGTGGTCTTCAACCTCTTCAGCATGCTGCGCTGGCAGGGCCGCGAGGAAGTCAGCAATGAATCCGTCTTCCTGTCGCTGCTGGTGGATGTGCTGACGCTGAGCCTGCTGCTGCATTACAGCGGTGGCGCCACCAATCCCTTTGTCTTCCTCTATCTGCTGCAGGTGGTGCTGGCGGCGGTGCTGCTCAAGCCCTGGGCGAGCTGGACCATTGCCGTCATCACCGCCTGCTGCTTTGTCGTGCAGATACTCTGGTATGGCCCGGTGGCCCTGCCCGACACCTATCGCACCGCCGGCCTGCTGCTCTGCTTCGTGATGAATGCGGCGCTGGTGGTCTTCCTCATCAACCGCATCAACCGCATCGTGCGCGCGCATGACCGCCGCCTCGAGGTGCTGCGCCAGCGCGCCGCGGAAGAAGAGCACATCGTACGCATGGGCCTGCTGGCTTCCGGCGCCGCGCATGAGCTGGGCACGCCGCTGGCCACGATTTCCGTGCTGCTGGGTGACTGGCGCCGCATGCCCCTGTTCAAGGAGCAGAGCGAGCTGATGGAGGATTCCACGGAAATGCAGATGCAACTGGACCGCTGCAAGGCCATTGTCAGCGGCATCCTGATGTCGGCCGGCGAGATGCGCGCGGAATCGCTGGCGCGCAGCAGCCTCAGCGAATTCCTGGATACGCTGGTGGGCCACTGGCAGGAGACGCGTCCGGTGCGCAGCTTCAGCTACAGCAATTCCATCACGGACGAGCTCATCATCGTGGCGGATGAAGGCCTGAAACAGACCATCAGCAATGTGCTGGACAATGCCCTGGAGGCTTCGCCTGACTGGGTGGCACTGGAAGCCATACGCGATGAGGACGATCTCGTCATACGCGTGCTGGACCGCGGCCCGGGCTTTTCCGATGCCATGCTGGCACAATTCGGCCGCCCCTATCAGTCCAGCAAGGGCCGACCCGGCCGTGGCCTGGGCCTGTTCCTGTCACTGAACGTGGCGCGCGGACTGGGCGGCAATATGTTTCCGCAGAATCGCGAAGGCGGCGGCGCCGTGGTGACCCTGGTGCTGCCGCTGTCCACCCTCACCATTGACCACGACAAGCCGGAGGAGACTGACGATGAGCGATGAGGCCCGCCATCTCCTGATCGTGGAAGATGACGATGCTTTCGCGCGCACGCTGCGCCGTTCCTTCGAGCGTCGCGGCTATGTCGTGCACCATGCCATGTCCGTGGAAGACGCCGTCGCCCTGGCCGACGAGCATCCGGTGAACAAGGCCGTGGTCGACCTCAAGCTGGCCAATGGCCAGTCCGGCCTGGAATGCGTGAAAGCGCTGCATGCGCTGGATGAGGAGTTGCTCATCGTGGTGCTGACCGGCTATGCCAGCATCGCCACCGCCGTGGAAGCCGTGAAGCTGGGCGCCTGCCACTATCTCGCCAAGCCCTCCAACACAGACGACATCGAAGCCGCCTTCGAACGCGCCGCCGGCGATGCCACCGTGGCAGTCACGGAGCGCCCCACCACCTCCATCAAGACCCTGGAGTGGGAGCATATCCACGAAGTGCTGGCCGCCTCCGATTTCAATATTTCCGAAGCCGCCCGCCGTCTAGGCATGCACCGCCGCACGCTGGCGCGCAAGCTGGAAAAAAGCCGGATCAAGTAAAAAGGACGGCAGCGAGGATTTCCCATGGCCATGTCCGATACCCCCACCAGCGATGCCGGCATCTTCCTCTGGATGACCTACCAGGCCATGCAGAAAGCCGGGCTGGATTGCGCCGCGATTTTTGCCAGCGTCAACCTGCCGGATGCGCCGCCCGATCCGCAGGCACGCCGTGCCAATTCCACGCAAGGCCGTTTCTGGGAGGCCGCGGAACGCATCAGCGGCAATGCCGACATCGGCCTCTACACCGGCAGCCTGATGCCGGTCTTCCGCGGCCAGGTGATGGAATATCTTTTTCTCAGCAGCCCGACTTTCGGTGAGGGCCTGCTGCGCATGCAGCGCTACCGGCGCCTGCTGACCGATGCCCTGGCGATGCGGCTGACCGTGACAGGCGACATCGCCAGCCTGACCGGACTCACGCATCCGGTTCGCCATTACCTGGAATGCCTGACCTGCATTTTCCTGACCTTCCTGCGCCATGTGACGGAAGGCGAATTCCGCCCCACGGAAATCTGGCTGCCGCATGCGCAGGGTGCCAACGCCGCGGAATATCTGCGTGTGTATGGCTGCCCAGTGCGCCTGGGCATGGCGGAAGGTGCCATCCATTTTCCCGCCGCCCTGCTGCACCGGCCCTCTCCCGCGGCGGAACCGCAGCTGCTGGCCATGCATGAAAACCTGGCCACGCAACGCCTGGCCGACCTCGAGCGCCTGGACCTGATACGCCGCATCGAACGCGAGCTGGGCGGCCTGCTGGAAAGCGGCGATGTCGCGCTGGAAACCGTGGCGGCCCGCCTGGGTCGCAATCCGCGCACGCTGCGTGCTGACCTGACCTTGGCTGGCAGCAATTTCAACGACGTGGTGGCGCGTTACCGCGAACGCCTGGCGCGCCGCCTGCTCAGCCGCACCGATGAGCCCTTGGACCAGATCGTCTACCTCACGGGCTTTTCCGAGCCTTCCGCCTTCACGCGCGCCTTCAAGCGCTGGACCGGCGAAACCCCCAGCGACTACCGTCGTCGCACGCAGGCGGAAAACCGGCGTTGATTGACGGGGCATGCGCACGCTGCCCCCAGGGTCAAAAGCCGCAACACCGGCCACGGCATACTGTTCTTCCAGATTCTGGCACGCCTCCCGGAGCAGCCTCCGGGCCGGGCTGCTTTTTCCGGAGCATCGTGATGACGCAGGCTTTCCCACTGTGGACCTGGCTGGACCGTTCGCATGCCATCAATGGCGATGCCGTGCAGGCTCCGCTGACGTTGCGCCCACACATCCCCAACCATGCCGTGCATTTCGGCATCATGCTGCCGGGTCTGCCCGAGCCTTTCCGCTTCCTTAACCTGATCACGGTCATAGGCCAGCCACGCGCACGGATTTTCCGCAATACCCACCTGATACGCACCACGGCCGCTGACACCGCCAGCTTGCTGGTGGGCACCGCCACCGCGACGCCCGATCATTTTCGCGGCTACAGCGTGCAGCAGGACTGTGAGTTCGCGGCCGACGGCAGCCGCCTGCGCTTCGGCAACGAATTGCTGATGGAAGGTCGTTATCCCGTCTTCACGGCACGTCGCCAGGGCCATGATTTCAATTTCGAGCTGCAGCTGCGTGCCACCGACCGCATTGCGCATTTCGCCAAGATGGTGGGCGGGCTTTACGACCACTGGTCCATACTCTGCGAATACCAGGGCCATCTTGAACAGGGTGGCGTGCAAACGCCGGTGCAGGGCCTGTGCACCTATGAGTATGCCAGGGCCGCGAACCTGCCCCTGCCCCTGCGCTTCTTTTCCTACCAAATCATCAATGTGGACGCGCGCACGCAGGTGCTGTTCGTGGTCGTGCTCGGTCCCCGCGGCCTGCCTGTGCAGCGCCGTGTCTATGTGCGTTCGCTGGACAGCCATGGCGGCATTTATTCGCGAGGCTTCGATTTCACCGTGCATGAATACGAAGCCAGTCCGGTCACCTCACCGGAGGGCGCGACCATGAGACTGCCGCGCCGCTTTTCCTGGCAGGTGCAGGACGACCAGGGCAAGGAGCTCATCGTCATCGACGGTGAATGCAACGGTGACTTCCGCTACGGCATGGCCGCCGGCTATGCCGGCAGCTACCGCTACCAGGGCAGGTTCCGCGGCCAGCCCCTTCAGGGCACCGGTTATATCGAATACATCGACTATCGCTGATGGCCGGAACCATTCCCCACACGCAAACAGGAGAAAGACATGCTTGGTTTTCCCATCGCACTGCTGGCCGTCAATGCCTTTGAATGGTATGCGCACAAAGTCTGGCTGCATGAATATCCCTCGCAACACCGCAACAGCCCCTTCTTCACGCATATCCGCCACCACAAACGTGCTCGCCTCAACGGCTTCAACGACGAGGGCTATGCCAACTCCATGTGGCGCGACCAGGAAATGTTCAATGAGAAAGTGGCACTGATAGGTCTGGCCGGGGGCTCTACGGTGCTGCTGCCGGTGGCGCCCTTCTTCGTGGCCGGCGTGTATTACGGGCTCTGGAACTACTGGTCAGTGCATACGAAATGCCACCTGGATCCGGAATATGCAAAGCAGCGCATCCCCTGGCATTACGACCACCATATGAATGCCTGCCAGGATGCCAACTGGTGCGTCACCCGGCCCTGGTTCGACTACATCATGGGCACGCGCGTGATCGGCGACCCGGCCATTGCCGAAACC
This sequence comes from Moraxellaceae bacterium, assembly GCA_036377855.1. Classification (GTDB taxonomy): domain Bacteria; phylum Pseudomonadota; class Gammaproteobacteria; order Pseudomonadales; family Moraxellaceae; genus UBA2031. Next base: position 115 of record DASUXS010000200.1, on the reverse strand, counting down.
AATCCGCTGGGCATGAAGCTGCCGAAGTTCGTGGAGAAACGCGTAAATGCGCTGGCACGCCGCATACTGCCACAGGCCTATGCGCGCATGGATGCCGACGCACGGCTGGATGCGG